>NZ_JAAXKY010000054.1 GCF_012911925.1 Pseudonocardia xinjiangensis
GGCGACATCTGGAACGTCCACTTCGGGCTCCCCGGCCTGGACAGCACGATGTCGCTGCTGCTGGACGCGGTGGCACGCGGGCATCTGTCCTACGAGGACGTCGTCAGGGTGTACGCGGAGAGCCCGGGCGGGCGGGGTGAACTTGCGCAGCGCGCCCTGCTCGAGCACCTCCTCCTCGCGGAGCAGGAAGTACTGCGGGCAGGCCTCGGCCGCCAGCCGCCCGCCGCGGGCGCGCTCCTGCGCCACGTACTCGGCCACCTCGGGGTGGCTGACGTGCGCGATGGTGGCCGTGGCCCCGGTGCGGCGCACGAGCAGGGCGGCGACAGCGGCCGCGACCACCTCGGCGTCCCGGTTGCGCCACTCGGGCAGCAGCCCGCCGTCGTCGCGGCCGGCCTCCCGCAGGAGTTTCTCGGCGGCACCGGTGAGCGACTCGTCCTCGCAGTGCATGAGGCTCACGGCGTCGACGAGCGCCGTTTGCGTGAGGTGCTCCTTGAGCGCCGCGGCGTCGTGGCCGGGCACGCCGTGGGTGGTGCACGTGAACACCTTGAAGAAGGCGACGCCGGCAGCCGCGAGGTCCGCCACGGCCGATGCCCGCCCGGGCCACGCGTGCGCCGCGAGCCCGTAGTCCACGTTGGACCGCTCGCGCAGGTACTCGCGCTTGGCCAGCAGATCGTCCACACTCACCACCGGCTGGCCGTGGCTGTGCTCGATGATCGTGGTCACTCCGGAGGCGGCCGCGGCGCTCGTGCCGGTCGGGAAGTCCTCCCGGTCGGTGCTCCCCGGGTCCATGAGGTGCACGTGCGTGTCGACGCCACCGGGAAGCACCAGCAACCCGCCGGCGTCCACGGTCTCGCGGGCGGACGGCTGGTCCGGTCCGACATAGCTGATCCGGCCGTCCTGCACGGCCACGTTCGCACGGCGACGTCCCTGTGCGGTGACCACCGTTGCGCCGGCGACGACGAGGTCCATGTCGGGCATCTGGTCCGTCCTTGGTCGTGGGCTACGAGTAGCGCAGGTCCGCGCTGCTGGCGAACCAGTCGGGCGAGCCGGGCGCCGAGTTGATGATCACGCTCTGGGTGCGGGTGTAGCCGCGGTAGGAGTCCCAGCCGTTCTCCGAGCCGATACCGCTGTCCTTCGACCCGCCCCACGGCGACGCGGGGTCGATGCGGTGGTGGTCGTTGATCCACACGATGCCGATGTCGAGCTGGTCGGCCACGCGCACGGCACGTCCGACGTCGCGGGTCCAGACGGACGCGGCGAGCCCGAACGGGCAGTCGTCGGCCTGCGCGATCGCGTCGGCCTCGTCCCGGAACGGGCGGACGAGGGTGACCGGGCCGAAGACCTCGTCGTACCAGAGGTCGTGGGCCGGGGTGACGTCGGCGACGACCGTCGGCTCGTAGAACCAGCCGTCGGCGAACCGCGGGTCGTCCGGTACGCGGCCGCCGCACAGCACCGAGGCGCCCTGCTCCCGCGCGCGGTCGACGGCAGCTGCCACCTTCTCCCGCTGCGGCCCGGAGACGAGCGGGCCGATCTGCGTCTCGGGGTCGAGCGGGTCGCCCAGCCGCAGCCGCGTCGTGCGCTCGACGAGGCGCTCCACCACGGCGTCGTACCTGCTCTCCGCGACCAGTACCCGGGCTCCCTGCACGCAGGTCTGCCCGGTCGCGATGAACGCCGCGAAGAGCGCGCCCGCGACCGCCTCGTCGACGTCCACGTCGTCGAAGACGATGACGGGCGCCTTGCCACCGAGCTCCGCGGTGACCGGGATGAGCGCGCGGCCCGCGTTGGCCGCCACCACCCGCCCGGTCTCGGTGCCGCCGGTGATGTCGAGCTTGTCGAGGCCCGGGTGCTCGGACAGGAACCGGCCGGTGGTGGCGCCGAGGCCGGTGACCGTGTTGACCACGCCCGCCGGCACTCCCGCCTCCTCCAGCAGCCCGACGAGCGCCGTCGGCACCGCGGGGCCGAGCTCGCTCGGCTTCACCACGATGGAGTTGCCGGCCGCCAGAGCCGCCGACAGCTTCTTCATCGTGATCAGCAGCGGGTGGTTCCACGGCGTGATCAGGCCGGCCACACCGAGCGGGACGCGCCGCACCACGTTGAGGTAGCCGCTCCCGAAGTCGGGCGCGGTCCCCTCGGCCGACTGCGCCACCGCACCGAAGTACTCGAGCCACTCCGGCAGGCGGCGCAGCTGGGCGCGCATCTCCCGGATCGGGCGCCCGATCTGCAGGGTCTCCAGCCGGGCGTAGGAGTCGATGCGTTCGGCGAGCAGCGCGGCCGCGCGGTTGAGGATGCGGGCCCGGTCCCGTGGCCGCATCCCGCACCAGCGCCGGTCCTCGAACGCGGCCCTGGCCGCGGCGACGGCGGCGTCCACATCGGCGGCGCCGGCGTGCGCGACCTCGCACAGGTGCTCCCCCGTGGCCGGGTTGCGCAGGGGGAACGTCGCGCCGTCGGCGGCAGCGGTCTGCTTCCCGTCGATGTGCAGCAGGAGGGGCTCCGCCAAGATGCTGTCCGTCACTTCCCGTCGTCTCCCTGCGGCCTGCCGAAGAGCCGTTCGGCGTTGACGTGCGCGATCGACTCGATCTCCGCGTCGCTCAGCTCCAGTCCCGCCAGCTGCTCGTCGACACCGCCCGCGCCCATGTCGAACGGCATGTCGGTGCCCAGCACCACGCGGTCCGAGCCGACCTGCTCGATGAGGAAGCGCACGGCGGCCGTGCTGTGGGTGAGGGTGTCGAAGTGGAACCGGCGCAGGTACTCACTCGGCGGGAGCTCGCAGCCCTTCGCCTCCGGCCGCACCCGGTGCCCGTGGTCGAGCCGGCCCACCTGGTAGGGCAGGTGTCCGCCGCCGTGGACCAGCACGACGTCGAGGCCGGGCAGGGCGTCGAGGGTGCCCGAGAAGATCAGCCGGGACGCGCAGACCGCGGTCTGCCAGGGGTTGCCCTGCAGGTTCGTCAGGTAGAAGTCGGTGAGCCAGTCACCCGTCGCGCCCACGTAGTACGGGTGCACGAGCAGCGGGACGGACAGCTCCTCCGCCGTGGCCAGCACGGGCCGCAGGCTGTCGTGGTCGAGCGGGAGCCCCTCGATGTGCGGGCCCACATGGGCGCCGCGGAACCCGTACTCCGTGACGCACCGGCGCAGCTCCGCCACCGCGGCACGGGGATCCTGCATCGGCAGGGCCGCCAGCCCGGTGAACCGGTCGGGCGCCTGGGCGACCATCCCCGCGATGGCGTCGTTGACGACCCGCGCGGCCTCGACGGCCTGGGCGGCCTCGATCCAGTAGAGGAACATCGTCGGCGCCACGGACAGGACGGCGGCGTCGATGGCGGCGGCGTCCATCGCCTTGAGCCGCACCTGCACGTCGTGGAACTCGGGGAGCAGCGGGTAGCGGTAGCCCTGCGGGTGCACCACCCAGGGCGCGCCGTCGCGCTCCGCGATCGCGATGCCGTCCGGGGCCGTTCCGGCGTACATCGCGTTCACCAGTGCCGGGGGGATGACGTGGGCGTGGGTGTCGACGGATCTCACAGTGCCTCCAGAACTTCCCCGGCCGGGGCGACCCAGCCGAATGCCTGCCGGATGACGGTCAGCGCCGCCTCGTGCGCCTGCCGGTCCATCGTGTCGACGCAGTCCTCCACCACCACCGGTGCGTAGTCGCGGGTGTTCGCCGCGACGGTGGTGGCCAGGACACAGCTGTTGGTGTTCACGCCCGTCAGCAGCAGAGTGTCGAGCGACCGGGAACGCAGCACGTGGTCCAGGTCGGTGGCCGCGAAGCAGTCGTAGCGCTTCTTACCCGTCACCACGAGGTCGTAGTCCTCGTCGTACACCTCGGGCATCAGCTCGAGACCGGGGCTGCCGGGCAGCTGGTGGCGCAGCACGCCTGCGCGGCTGGCATCGGTGTCGGCGACCGCTGCCCACCAGGGGTTGGAGGCGATCTCCGCGACGGACCGGTAGGAGGTGACGACGTGCACCACCGGCACCTCGCGGCGCCGGACCTCGTGGAGGAACTCGGCGTTGGCCTTCGTGACGCGGGCGGCCGCCTCGGCGGGCAGCGGCATCGTGGCCACCGCGGGGTCGAGATGGCCGCGGTGCAGGTCGATGGTCACGACGGCGGGGCGCCGGCCGGTCAGTAGGGGGAGGGTCATGCCGCAGCGGCCTCCTTCGGGTGGGAGCGGCGTTCGATCTGTCCGGAGGGGAGCACGTAGTCGACGAGGTCCTCGGCGGGCTTGCCCTCGGTGCGTTCGAGCAGCCAGTCGGCGGCGTAGGTCAGCCAGTTGGGGCCCAGTGCCACCGACGGCGTCGGCAGGGACAGCGCGTGCCTGCCCTGCTGGTAGACGAGCATCGGGGCGGGGCTGGGGCAGCGCCGCGCCAGGTCGTAGCTGTGCTCCATGGGCGAGAGCTCGTCCTCGTCACCCGCCACCACCAGCCACGGCGCCGACATCTGCCCGATCAGGGGCCGCAGGTCGATCTGCTCGGCCATCGCGTCGAACGCGGCCTCGTCGTGTTCGAGGCCGGACATCCACATGTACCGGGCCTTGAACGAGGGCGAGGCCATCTCGAAGATCATGTGGCAACCGGGCTCGTGGCAGACGAGGCCGACCGCCGAGCCCCGCAGCGCCGGCTGGGTGGCCGCGATCTGCGACATCCAGTACGAGCCGAAGGAGAGCCCGAAGCCGACGATGCGCTCGGAGTCGACCTCGGGACGCGAGCGGCACCAGTCGACGATCTTCTCGCCGGCCTCGATCCAGGCGGTGGGGGTGAACTTCACACCCCGCACCGGGGCCTCGCCCTGTCCCGGCCCGTCGAACGCCAGCACCGCGAACCCGCGTTCGAGGAACTTGTCGCCGTACAGGTTGACGTTGAGCTCCTTCGGGGCGTCCATGCCGCCGCAGGAGATGACCGTGGGGAGCGGCCCGCTCGTGTAGCCGCGGGGCAGGTGGAACCAGGCCGGGACGGCGCCGCCCTCGAACGGGATGTCCACCCGCTCGACGTGGTGGTCGGCCAGCTCGGCGTAGGCCTGGTAGCAGGCGTTCTTGCGGTCGTCGAGCGCCACGAGCTGCGGGCAGTCCTGCCAGATCGGCCATTCCGCGGTGACGTAGAGCAGCGCGGCGTGGAACCAGTGCTCGCGGGCCGCCACCGGGTTGGTGGCCGCTTCGGCGAGCCGTTCGCGGCGCTGCGCCAGCTCCGTGAACACCGGCACCATGTCGGCGAACTTGTGGATGCGCGACTGCGCCACCCGGAAGTCCGGCACGGCGTCCACGCCCATCGGACGCAGGGTGTAGGCCACGCGGGGCTGGTCCCACTCCAGCCCGTCGGTGCGCAGCACGGAGTCGGTGATCCAGCGCTGCTCACGCCACCGGCGTGGGCCGAGCTGTCGCTGGTCCATGGTCACGCCACCCCTTCCGAGGAGTGCAGGGAGCGGGTCGGGACGCGGGCGTTCGCGAACTTGCCGACGTCGACGAAGAGCAGGGCGACCACCCCGAGCAGCGGCAGCACGGTGAGCTGCCAGACCGCGGCGCCACCCCAGCCCGCTGCGGCGACCAGCGCGGAGAAGACGTAGCCGGCGAACGCGGCCGGGATGTAGAACGCGCTCACGTAGACGCCCGACGCCCGGCCGATCAGGTGCGGACGGACCGCGCGCTGCATCGCCGAGTAGATGTTCACGAACAGGAACCCGCTGGCGATCGCGCCTTCGGCGAACGAGAGCACGTACTGGGCGGTGGCGCCGGTCGGGCCGTTGAACAGCAGGTACCCGACCACGGCGCCCGCCACCAGGGACACGATCATGACGGTGCGCTGGTTGAAGCGGTCCCCGAGCCAGCCCGCCGGGATCCCCAGCAGTGCGCCGAGCCCGAACATGCTCGCGGCGAGCGCGGCCTGCCCGCTGGTCCAGTGCAGCTGGGTGACCAGGAACGTGGGGTAGAGCCCGATGTAGCCGTACATCGAGATCCCCACCACGACGCCGGCGGCGCCCAGCGCCACGATGTTGCGGTTGTAGAGCCGCACCGGCACGTGGTCGACGTCCGGTCGCCGGTCGAGGTCCCCGGCCACCTCCTTCCGCTCGGTGAAGGCCTTGCGGATGACCACCGCGATGAGGACGCAGAACCCCAGCCCGATCAGGCCGTAGACGACGAACGGGACGCGCCACTGGTCGGTGCCGGCCAGCTTCGCGCCGATGAGCGGGCCGAGGAACCCGCCAAGGCCGTAGGCGAAGTTCAGGCTGCCCAGCGCCAGCGAGCGGTTGGCGAAGAAGTAGGCCCCGACCGCCGCGAACAGCGCGGCGTTCTGCAGCGCCTCCCCCACCCCGGACAGCGCCCGGTAGGCGAGCATGTCCCAGAAGCCGGCCGCAACCGCCGTGAGCAGGGTGAATCCCGAGTAGATCAGGATCCCGACGATGATCACCGTCTTGCGGGAGAGCCGGTCGAGCAGGTAGCCGGCGGGAACGCCGGAGACACCGATCCCCAGCGTGAAGATCGTCGCCAGCAGGCCGCCCTGGCCGAGCGAGAAGCCGTACTCGGCACGGATCGGCGTCAGCAGGACCGGGAAGACCTGCCGGTCCATCGCATTGACGACGTAGGACCCCGCCAGCACGACGAGGCTGGTGATCGCGACGGCCGTGGTCAGGCGGGCCACGCCGGCCGACCGGCCGACGGCGCCTTCCACTTCGGTACGAGCCACGGCAACGCCCTTCTTCACGACAGCTTCGATTTTGCATCATATAAAGTGCAGACTGCAGGGCGTCAAGGTGAGGAGAACGTGGGATGACCAAGCCGTGTCTGGCAGTGGGCTCGCTGGGGGGCACCATCACGATGACCAGCGGTGCCGACGGCGCGGGAGTCACGCCCTCCCTCACCGTCGCCGACCTGCTGGCGGCGGTGCCTGCGCTCGCGGGCTCGACCGAGCTGCAGACACGCACCCTGGCCTCCGCGCCGGGCGCGTCGCTGACCTTCGGCGACCTGTTCACGGCACTGGACTGGGCCCGCTCCGCCGTCGACGCCGGGGCCGCCGGAGCCGTTCTCGTCCAGGGCACGGACACCATGGAAGAGACCTCCTACCTGCTGGACCTGCACTGGGACCGGGAACAGCCGCTCGTGCTCACCGGGGCCATGCGCTCACCCCGCCAGGCAGGCGCCGACGGTCCGGCGAACATCCTCGCGGCCTCGGCGGTGGCGACCGCACCGTCGTCCCGTGGCCTCGGAGTCCTGGTCACCATCAACGACGAGGTGCACGCGGCGGCCCGCATCCGCAAGGCCGACAGCACCGCCATGGACGCCTTCACCTCGGTGCCGTTCGGGCCGCTCGGCCGCATCATTGAGGGGAACGTCACCTACGCGAACCGGCCCCGCCGCTGGGCGCCCCTCCCCCGCCCGGCCGGCGCCCACGTCCCGCGGGTGGCGCTGCTCGAGAGCAGTCTCGGCGACGACGGCACCCTGCTGCGCCTGGTGTGCGAGGCGGGATACGACGGTGTCGTGCTCTCCGCCTTCGGTGCGGGCCACGTGCCCGCCGCTGTGGCCGACGTCGTGTCCGAGGCGATCGAGAACGGCCCGGTGCTGCTCGCCAGCCGTACCGGGAAGGGCTCGGTGCTCTCCCACACCTACGGGTTCGCCGGCTCCGAGGAGGACCTGCTCGCGCGCGGGGTGATGCCGGCCGGCTGGCTCGACGGGCGCAAGGCGCGCATCCTGCTGTGGTCACTCCTGGCGACCGGATGTCCCCTGAGCCGGATCCGTGAGGTGGTGGCCGCGCGAGGCGGACATCCCGGTGGTCCGGATCAGAACTAGAATCTCCCGGACAACCACACAGGGTGGAGGCATCGTTGACTCTCAGTAACCTGAGGCCGGTCGGCCGGTCCAGGACGGCCCACGAGTACGTGCTGGCCACACTGCGCTCGGCGATCCTGGGCGGCACCCTCGCCGGGGGTACGCGGCTGGTGCAGGCCGAGCTGGCCAGCCAGCTGGGAGTGAGCACCACACCGGTCCGCGAGGCCCTGCGCGACATGGCCAGCGAGGGCCTGGTGGTCTTCGACCCGCACCGTGGAGCGATCGTGCGGCCCCTCGACATGGAGGAGGTCCGCGAGATCTACGAGCTGCGGATCACGCTCGAACCGCTGATGGTCCGCCGCGTCGTCGACCACATCACCGACGAGCAGCTCGACCGCGCCGAAGCGCTCGCGCTGCGCATGCAGACCGAGACGAACCTGTCGACCTGGGTGGAGCTGAACCGCGACTTCCACGCCGTGTTCAGCGAGATCGGTGAGGGCAGCAGGCTGGCCGGGATGCTGGCGAGCCTGCGCGACAGCGCGTCGGCCTACGTCAGCCTGTCGCTCGAGGCCCGGCCGGAGCAGGTGCCCCAGGCCAACCACGAGCACGACGAGCTGGTCCGGCTCTACCGCGCCCGCGACGCCGACGGGGCGGTCGGGCTCACCGTGGCGCACCTGCGCTCCACCCTCGCCGCGATCGAGGAGGCACACGAGCGCGGCGGCATCCGCTGACGGGGCGGGCTCACAGCCCGCCGCGGGACACCAGCTGGCGCACGATCACGTTGCGCTGGATCTCGTTGGTGCCCTCCCCCACGATCATCAGCGGGGCGTCGCGGAAGTAGCGCTCCACGTCGAACTCGGTGGAGTAGCCGTAGCCGCCGTGCACCCGGATCGCGTCGATGGCCACCTGCATGGCGGTCTCCGAGCAGAAGAGCTTCGCCATCCCCGCCTCGAGGTCGGCCCGCTCGGCCGAGTCGTAGCGCTGCGCCGCGTGCAGCAGCAGCTGGCGGGCGGCGGTGATCCTCGTGCCCATGTCGGCGAGCAGGTTGCCCACCGACTGGTGCTGCCAGATGGGCTTGCCGAAGCTCTCGCGCTCCTGGGCGTAGCGCAGCGCGTCGTCGAACGCGGCGCGCGCGACACCGGTGGCCCGGGCGGCGACCTGGATCCGGCCGATCTCTAGCCCGCGCATCATCTGCGCGAAGCCCCGGCCCTCCACCCCGCCGAGCAGCGCGCCGGCCGGCACCCGGCAGTCGTCGAAGGACAGCTCGCAGCTCTCGACGCCCTTGTACCCCAGCTTCGGCAGGTCCGCGGACACGGTGAACCCCGGGACCTTCTCCACCAGCAGCACGCTGATCCCGCTGTGCGCGGGCTGCGCCTGCGGGTCGGTCTTGCACAGCAGCGCGACCACGCCGGCGCGGCGGGCGTTGGTGATCCAGGTCTTGCCGCCGTTGATCACGTAGGAGTCGCCGTCGCGGCGGGCGACCGTGCGCATGGCCTGCAGGTCCGAGCCGCCGCCCGGCTCGGTGAGCGCCATCGTGGCGCGCAGCTCACCGGTGGCCATCCGCGGCAGGTAGCGCTGCTTCTGCTCCTCCGTGCCGTGGTCGAGCAGCAGCTTCGCCACCACGGTGTGGCCGCCCATCGCGCCGGCCAGGCTCATCCAGCCCCGCGACAGCTCCTCGGTGACCATCGCGTAGCACGGCGTCGACACGCGCACGTCCCCGTAGGGCTCGGGGATCGCCAGCCCGAAGATCCCCAGCTGCTTCATCTGGTCGATCAGCTTCTCGGGGTAGGTGTTGCTGTGCTCCAGCTCCCGCGCCACCGGCCGGACGTCACGGTCGACGAAGTCGCGGACCGTGTCGACGATCGCCGACTCCTCGGCGTCGAGTGTGTGCATGGGACGACCTCCCCCGCTCGCGGACCCTCCCGACCAGACAACCACGGCCCATCGCTCGACGCCGCTCCGTCAGGCGAAGCAGCCGATCGGGCCGCCGTTGAACGCCACCATGTCCGGCCACACCACCGCCAGGGAGAGTGGGGCGCCCAGCGGGTTGCCGTCGAGCTCGGAGTAGGCCCGGTGCAGGTTGCCGACCAGCCGCTCACTCTCCTGCCAGGCGGCGAACCGGTTGTCCCGGGCGGCCGTAGCCACCTCCAGCGGGCTGCGGCCCGCGGCGTGCCCGTCGCGCGCCACGGCGTCGACGAACGCCACGTACTCCGCCATGTCATCGAGCAGCTCACCGACCTGGTCGCCCCGCCGGACCGGGCCGTGGCCCGGCACGAGCACCTCGGGCCGGAGGTCGCGGATCACCCCGAGCGCCGCCGGGTAGCCCGCGACGCTGCCCTCCGCCAGGAACGGCTGGCCGCCGGCGAAGGCGAGGTCCCCCGCGAACAGCGTGCGCTGCTCGGGCAGCCAGACCAGCACGTCGCTGCGGGTGTGGGCCGGTCCGACGTGGATGAGCTGCACCTCCCGCTCGGCGAGGTGCAGCGTCATGCTGTCGGTGAAGGTCAGGTCGGGCGGGCGGACCTCGATGTGCCCGTAGTCCGGGCCGGCCAGGACCTGCGCGGCGAGCAGACCGGCGGCGAGCGCGTCCTCCCGGCAGGTGACGTGCCCGATGATCGGGGTGCCTGCCGGCATCAGCCAGTTGCCGAAGGTGTGGTCGCCGTGGTGGTGGGTGTTCACCAGCGCGCGCGGCGCCCGGTCGCTGACCGTCTCCACCGCGGCCAGCAGCGCGCGGTTGCGCGCCTCCGTAGAAGTGGTGTCGACCAGGACGTACCCGCCGTCCCCGCCGGTCACGACGCCGGTGTTGTTCACCATCCAGCTGCCGTCCGGCTGGACGTAGGCGAAGGCGCCGGGCGCCACCTCGACGAGCTCGGGCGACGGCAGTGATCGGGATGTCATGACGTCATTCTGGCCGTGCGGACGAACTAGGCGGCGTCCAGCATGTGAAAGAGCAGCAGCAGCTGGGTGATCGCCAGCGGTTCGCTGCGCTGCTCGGCGCCGAGCACGCCCAGCCCGTCCGGCACGTCACCGGGCTGGTCGAGCAGCGCCCACATCGCCTTCTCGAGGCTGCGGCTCTCCTCGGTGGGGACGTAGCCGTGCACGTGCAGCGTGTCGACCGGCCTGCCGTCGGTGTCGCGGCACAGCTTCACGTGCATCGTCCGGTGGTTGGCCAGCACGCCACCGAGGTCGGGATGGCGGATCGTGGGCCGGAGCACGAGCTCGGCGGAGAGCGGGGTGCCCGGCGGATCGTCGCGCACGGCGATCGGCGCGAACCGGACGACGATGTCGGCGTGGCTGCGCTGCGGGCGGATGTGGGCCTCCGACTCGGAGGTCCGCCGGTCGAGCTCGGCGAGCACCTGCTCGCGGGAGTAGCCCCGCGCCGAGGTGTCCCGGGCCAGCTTCCAGCCGCGGCGGATCTCCTCCGGCGGGTCGAGGAACACCGTGACGTCGAAGCAGGCTCGCGAGAGCTTGCTGTGCAGCGGGAGCAGGCCCTCCACGATGATGTACCGGTTGGGCTCGACGCGCTCGGGCCGGGCCAGCTTCCCCGTGGAGTGGTCGTACACCGGCTTGAGGATGGGCTGGCCACTGGCCAGCAGCTGCAGGTGCTGCTCCATGATGTCGAGGTGGTTGCAGTCGGGATGCAGCGCGGTGAAGGGCAGGTCGCGCCGCTCGGCCCGGTCGTACCGGTGGTAGTCGTCCACGCAGATCGAGACGCAGTTGTCGGGGCCGAGTGCCTGCACCAGCCCGCGGGTGAGGGTGGTCTTGCCGGCCGCACTGTCCCCCGCGATCGCGAGCATCACCGGGCGTGAGCCAGGGCCGGCACGCACGATCCGGAACGCCTTGTCCGCCATGGACCGACCGTAGGCCGGTCCGAACGTGACGGAGTCCCCCGCAACGGGGGTCGGGCGGGGGATCCGCACGTACGAAGGCTGTTCGGCCGGGGGCCATGGACCTATCGTCGGTAGATGACCGGGCCGCTTCGTATCGTCCTCGTGGACGACCACGAGATGGTCCGCCACGGCCTGAAGGCGATGCTCGCGCCGTTCCGCAGCCGGGTCAGGGTGGTCGGCGAGGCCGAGGGCGCCGACGACGCGGTCCCGCTGGTCGACGGCCTGGACCCCGACATCGTGCTGTCCGACGTCCGGCTGAACGGGGCGAGCGGCCTCGACCTGTGCCGCCGGCTCTGCCAGGAGCGGGCCGGGCGGCGGGTGGTGCTGCTGTCGGTGTACGACGACGAGCAGTACCTGTTCCAGGCGCTGCGGGCGGGGGCAGCGGGCTACCTGATCAAGCGCATCACCGGCGAGGACCTGGTGCGCCACCTCGAACTGGTGCACGCCGGCGAGACCGTCATCGATCCCGGACTGGCCGGCCGTGCCGTCGCCTCGGCGGCCCGGCTGCACAGCGGGGAGTTCTGGCCCGGAGCGCGTCACGGCCTCACCCACCGCGAGAGCGAGGTGCTCTCGCTGATCGTCAGCGGCCTGTCGAACCGGGCGATCGCCACCCGCCTGACGGTCGGCGACGAGACGGTGAAGAGCCATCTGCGCTCCATCTACCGCAAGCTCGTGGTGAACGACCGGGCCGGTGCCGTGGCCGCCGCTCTGCGCGAAGGCATCTTCCAGTGACCACGGCACGGCGGCCCGCGCTCGGCGGCCTCGCCGACCTCGAGGCGGAGAACGCGCTGCTGCTGGCCATCGTGGAGGCCACCTCGTCGGGCCCGGAGGTCGAGCCGCTGGCCGCCGCCGTCGCCCGGTTGATCGTGGAGGCCACGGCCACCGACGTCTGCTTCGTGCACGTGCTCGACGACGCGGGCCGCTCGCTCACGCTCGCCGGTGCGACCCCGCCGTTCGACGCCGAGGTCGGCCGGGTGCGGTTGCCGATCGGGATCGGCATCGCGGGCTGGGTCGCGGCGCACGGGGAGCCCGCCGTGCTCGTCGACGACAAGCACGCGGATGCGCGCTACCTGCCGATCCCGGCCCTGCGCGGTGCCGACTACACCTCGATGGCGTCGGTGCCGATGACGAGCGACCTGGCCGGCCTGGTCGGGGTGCTCAACGTGCACACGGTGGCCCGCCGCGAGTTCACCGCCCGCGACATCCGGCTGCTCACCTCGATCGGCAGGCTGGTGGCGGGTGCGCTGCACTCCGCGCGGCTGCACCGCAGGCTCGCCGCGAGGGAACGCGCCCACGAGCAGTTCACCGAGCAGGTGATCGCCGCGCAGGAGACCGAGCGGCGCCGGCTCGCGGGCGACATCCACGACGGAATCTCCCAGCGCCTGGTCAGCCTCGGGTACCACCTCGACGCGGCGGCAGGCACGCTGCGCTCCGACCCGGCGTACGCGCAGCAGCAGCTGATCCGCGCCCGCGAGCTGGCCGACATCACGGTGGACGAGGCCAGGATCGCCGTCGGCGGCCTGCGCCCACCGGTGCTCGACGACCTCGGGCTCGCCGGGGGCCTGTCCAGCCTGTGCCGGACGGTGCCCGATCTCGACTGCGAGCTGGACCTCGGCGACGACCGCCTGCCCGAACACGTCGAGATCGCGCTGTACCGCATCGCGCAGGAGGCGCTGCAGAACGTGCAGAAGCACGCCAGGGCCACCCGCGTGGAGCTGCGGTTCGCCGTGCGGGCCGGCACGGCCCGGTTGGAGGTCGGCGACGACGGCTGCGGGTTCGACACCGGGCCGGGCGGGTTCGAGGCGCGCGACCTGGAGCCGGGCGCCCCGGGCTACGGGATGCGGAGCATGGCTGAGCGGGCCGAGCTCGTGGGCGGCACCCTGACCGTGAGCTCGCGCCGCGGCTCGGGCACGACGGTCACGGTGACGGTCCCGACGCTGTAAGGACTCTCCCCAGGTCAGCGGGCCGCCGGTGGCGCCGTCCAGCTCAGCTCCGGGTGTGTCAGGAGATGCTTCACGAACATGTCGGTGGACGCCGTGGCGTGCCGGTGGCTCACGGCGTGCCACGGGCGGTGCAGTGGGGTGCCCGGCATCGGCAGCTCCACCAGCTCCCCGCCCTCGAGCTGCCGGGCCACGGCCTGCCGGGACGCCAGCGTCACGCCCAGCCCCGCCTCGGCCGCCGCGATCACCGCACCCGGCGAGCCGAGGACGAGCGTCGGGGGGTCGGCCTCCAGCGCCGCGAGGAGCGCCTCGCAGGTGGCGCGGGTGCCCGAACCGGCTTCGCGCATCAACCACGTCGCGTCGGCCGGGGAGAAGCCGTCGGCCGACCGCGGAGACCCCACCACGACCAGGCTGTTGGCGCTGACCGCGCGGATCCCGTCCGCCAGGTCGTCGGGCGGACGCCCGGCGAGCACGAGGTCGACCTCGTGCTGGGCGAGCAGCGGCCACACCCGCGCCCGGTGGTCCACCTCCAGCTGCAGCGTCACGTCTGGATGGCGCTTGTGGAACGAGGCGAGCAGCGCCGGGACGACGTGCTCCCCCGCCATCGTCACAGCGGCCAGCCGGAGCAGCCCCCGCTCCGGGTCGGCCTCGCCGCGCGCCGCGGCCATCGCCTCGTCGTGCAGACCCAGGATGCGGCGGGCGTAACCGGCGTAGCGCTCCCCGGCGGGGGTGAGCAGCACCCCGCGGCCGTTGCGGCGCACGAGCGGCACCCCCACGTCCGCCGCCAGTGCGCTGACCGCGGCCGAGACCGACGACTCGGTGACCACCAGGCGCTGGGCAGCGCCACGCACCGAGCCGGCGTCGGCCAGCTCGACGAGTGCCCGCAGGCGGGCGTTGGTGGTCACACGAGCATGGTCCCGGACCCACCACCTCCGGCGGTACCCCGCTCACCCGGCTCTGAACTGCCCGGATGGGGGTCGAACACCCGGCTCGCGAGCAGGTCGGCCGCCTCGATCGTGGTGAGTGCGTCACGGTCGACCCGCTGGTCCGTCCCGTCGACCAGCCGGCGCGCCTGGCGCAGCCGGGCCCGTTCCACGGCGTTGCGGACGCTGCGCGCGTTGGCGAAGCGGGGGCGCGCCATCCGCCGTTCCAGGTAGTCGCGCAGCACCGGCCGGGCATCGGCGGCGAACACGTAACCCAGCTGGTCGGCCATCCGGTCGGCGATCTGCTCCAGCTCGTCGGCGGTGTAGGCGGGGAAGGTGATGTGGTGGGCGATCCGCGAGCTCATGCCCGGGTTGCTGCGGAAGAACACGTCCATCTCGGCGGCGTAGCCGGCGAGGATGACCACCACGTCGTCGCGGTGGTTCTCCATCACCTGCAGGAGGATCTCGATGGACTCGCTCCCGTAGTCCCGCTCGTTCTCCGCCTTGTGCAGGTAGTAGGCCTCGTCGATGAACAGCACGCCGCCCATCGCGCGCTTGAGGACGTCACGCGTCTTGGGCGCGGTGTGCCCCACGTACTGCCCGACCAGGTCGTCGCGCGTGACGGTGACCAGGTGCCCGCGGCGCAGGTAGCCCATCCGGTGCAGCAGGCCCGCCATCCGCAGCGCCACCGTCGTCTTGCCGGTGCCCGGGCCGCCGGTGAAGCACATGTGCAGGTTCGGCGGGGCGGTCGTGATGCCGAACCGCGCACGGGTGCGGTCCACGAGCAGCAGCGCGGCGATCTCGGCGATCCGCGCCTTGACCGGCGCCAGCCCCACCAGCTCGGAGTCGAGCGCGGCGAGCACGTCGTCCACCCCGGTGGCGCTGCGCTCGGCGGCGAGGTCGACCACCGCGTCGGGGGCCAGCAGGGGTGGCGCCCCGTCGTCGTCCGGCGTGACCTCCGGCTCGGGCGCCACCGCACCACCCGGCATCGCGAAGCCCGGCCGGGCGCCGGCGCTCACGGGAGCCCCTGCCCCGGTTGCAGCAAAGCCACTTTCACGCAACCTCGTGGCATCAACGTGGCTTTCCTGCAACGGGGCTCGGGCCGTACCGCTCGCCCTGCGGCCGGTCCGTCGCGTAGGACGTGGTGGTGTAGGTGATCCGCCGGTCCGCGCCCTCGTGGCGCTCCAGGCGGAAACCGGGCTCCGGCTCGGGGCGCTGCACGATGAACGACAGCGCGGTCGTCTGCCTGCCGAGCCGGGCGTCGTAGGCGTTGAGCTTCACGTAGCAGTCGGGGTGGGCGGTGCGGCAGGCGTCCACCTCGAGCATCACCCCGGCCGGGTCGGCCAGGTCGAACATCGGCAGCCCCCACATCTCCCAGTAGGTGTTGCGCGGGTGCGGGTCGTCGGTGAACTCCACCGACAGCGGCCAGCCGTTGTCGAGGCAGTACCCGATCTGCGCGGTGATCTCTGCGGCGGTCAGGTCGGGAAGGTGGGAAAAGGTCCCCTGGGTGATGCGCACGGGTGGCTCCTCAGACCCCGGTGGGCGTGGCGACCACGTCCGGGGTGTCGGTGGAGGCGTAGTCGAACGTGATGTCGCCCCAGGTGGCCAGCGCGACGTCGAGCTCGCGGCAGCGGCTGCCTGCCGTCTTGAGGATCTCGGGGCCCTCGACCATGACGTCGCGCCCCTCGTTGCGGGCCTTGATCATCGCCTCGACGGCGACCCGGTTGGCGGTGGCTCCCGCGGCGATGCCCATGGGATGGCCGATCGTGCCGCCACCGAACTGCAGGACGACGTCCTCGCCGAGGTGGTGCAGCAACTGGTGCATCTGGCCGGCGTGGATCCCGCCGGAAGCCACCGGCATCACCCCGGGCAGCGACGCCCAGTCCTGGTCGAAGTACAGGCCCTTCACCGGGTCGGCGGGCACGTGGTCGAGCCGCAGCGTGTCGTAGAACCCGGCGACGATCGTCGGGTCGCCCTCCAGCTTGCCCACGACCGTACCGGCGTGGATGTGGTCGACCCCGGCGAGGCGCATCCACTTGGAGATCACCCGGAAGCTCACGCCGTGGGTCTTCTGCCGCGTGTAGGTGCCGTGCCCGGCCCGGTGCAGGTGCAGCAGCACGCCGTGGCGGCGCGCCCACGCGCCCATCGACTGGATCGCGGTGTAGCCGACCGTCAGGTCGATCATCACGATGACGCTGCCGAGCTCGCGGGCGAAGTCCGCGCGCTCGTACATCTGCTCCATCGTGCCTGCGGTGACGTTGAGGTAGTGGCCCTTGACCTCCCCCGTCGCCGCCTGCGCGCGGTTGACCGCCTCCATGCAGAACAGGTACCGGTCGCGCCAGCGCATGAACGGCTGGGAGTTGATGTTCTCGTCGTCCTTCGTGAAGTCGAGCCCGCCGCGCAGGGCCTCGTAGACGACGCGGCCGTAGTTGCGGGCGGACAGCCCGAGCTTGGGCTTGGTGGTCGCCCCCAGCAGCGGGCGGCCGTACTTGCCCAGGTACTCCCGCTCCATCACGATCCCGTGCGGCGGCCCGGCGAACGTCTTCACGTACTGGGTCGGGATCCGCATGTCCTCCAGGCGCAGGGCCTTGAGCGCCTTGAAGCCGAACACGTTGCCGATGATCGAGCTGGTCAGGTTGGCGATCGAGCCTTCCTCGAACAGGTCGAGGTCGTAGGCGATCCACGCGATGTACTGCCCCGGCGAGCCGGGCACGGCCTCGACCTGGTAGCACTTGGCCTGGTAGTGCTCGTGGGCGGTGAGCCGGTCGGTCCAGACCACGGTCCAGGTGGCGGTGCTCGACTCCCCCGCCACGGCGGCGCCCGCCTCTTCGGGCGGCACCCCCTCCTGCGGGGTGATGCGGAAGGCACACAGGATGTCGGTGTCCTTCGGCACGTAGTCGGGCTGCCAGTAGCCCATCTCCGCGTAAGGGATGACGCCTGCACTCCACCGGTCCGACATGGCCCGAGCATGGGCCCCAACTCCTGACCGATCAATCAAGACTTCCGGGCCTACGCTTCGCCATTCCGTGAAGTATCCACCGCCCGGCCGGCCCGGACCCCGTTGCAGCAAAGCCACTTTCATGCAACGTCGTTGCGTCAAAGTGGCTTTGCTGCAACCCGGGCCACCACGACTCTTGAGCGATCGGTTGACGGTTCGCGGCCGACTCTCCATGGACGGCCGGGGCGACCCGCGTCACCGTGGGAGCAGTGCCGGTCTCCCCCGGCCCCTACGCGCCGACCGGGATGTGGTGACAGGCATGGACGCCGAGGACATCGCCCTGCTCGCCGGGGCCGCGCTGGCGATGGGCGACCCGGAGATCGGCCACGGGATGCTCACGGTGACCGTGGCGCCCACCGCGTGGTGCCAGGCACTGGAATGGGCGCGGGACGAGATCGGCTGCTCGTCCTTCGACTTCCTGCGAGGCGCCGACGGTCTCGGCGTCGATCCCCCCGGAGTCCTGGTGGTGGCGCACCTGCACTGCCCCGCGGGACGCCACCACCTGCTCCTGCGCACGCTCGTGCCGGCAGGCGACCTCCGGCTGCCCACCGCGACCGGTCTCCACCGCGGCGCGAGTCGGCACGAGCGGGAGACCCACGAGATGTTCGGGGTGCACTTCACGGGCCACCCGTACCTGGACCCACTGCTGCAGGACGGCTCCGGGCGGGCCGGGTCAGGCCCGGGCGTGGACCGTGCTCGGCTCGGGCTGGTCGGAACCGTGGAGGTACTTCCCGCCCCGCAGCGCCGAGGCGACCGCCGCCACCAGGCAGGCCGCCGCGGCGAACCCCAGAGCCAGCGTGAGGCCGGCCGCGAAGGGCCCGGAGATCAGCTCGGGGAAGAACGCGCGCCCGGTGAGGAACTGCGCCTGCGACGGCGGCAGCGCGGCGAGCACCTGCGGACCGAGTAGGTTCTGGATCGGGTTGTCGCCCAGCAGCGCGGCGAAGAGGGTGCCGACCGGCGGCAGGCCCGCCACCCGCGCCGCGACGTCGGCGGGGACGCCGTGCGCGACGAGGCCGGAGGTCAGGGCGCCGGGCAGCGTCCCGGACAGACCCACGATGAGCAGCGTGAAGAACACGCCGATCGACAGGACCGTGGCGGAGTTCTGGAACGTCGAGGTCATGCCGGCGCCGGCGCCACGCTGCTCGGCGGGCAGGCTGTTCATGATCGCGGCGCGGTTCGGCGAGCTGAACAGCCCCATCGCCAGCCCGTTCAGCAGGAGCAGCACCGCGAACGCGCGGTAGTCGAAGTCGACGGGCAGCACGTCGAGCAGGAGGAAGCTGACGGCGGCGAGCACCATTCCCCCGGTCGCGAAGGCGCGTGCACCGAACCGGTCCGAGAGGATGCCGGACACCGGTCCTGCGACCAGGAAGCCCACCGTCAGCGGCACCATGTAGATCCCGGCCCACAGCGGCGTCTGCTCGAAGTCGTAGCCGTGCTCGGGCAGCCAGATCCCCTGGAGCCAGATGATCAGGATGAACTGCAGCCCGCCCCGGCCGAGCGCGGCGAGCAGGCTGGCCAGGTTGCCGGCGGTGAAGGCCCGGATCCGGAACAGCGTCAGGCGGAACATCGGGTCGGGCACCCGGGTCTCGATCACCGCGAAGCCGATCAGCACGGCGACACCGCCGACGATCAGCCCGAGCACCGCCGGACTCGTCCACCCCATGACGTGCGTGCCGTAGGGCTGGATGCCGTAGGTGATGCCGGTGAGGACCGCGACGAGGCCCACCGCGAACGTGACGTTGCCCCACCAGTCCAGCCGGGCGGGCCGGCGAACCCCGGTCTCGCGCAGCTTGAGGTAGGCCCAGATCGTTCCGAACACCCCGACGGGCACGGACACCAGGAAGATCCAGTGCCAGTTCACCGGCGCGAGCACCCCGCCGATGACGAGCCCGAGGAACGAGCCGGCGATCCCGGCCACCTGGTTGATACCCAGTGCGAGACCGCGCTGGTCGGCCGGGAACGCATCGGTGAGGATCGCCGTGGAGTTGGCGAGCAGCAGAGCGCCTCCGACGCCTTGCAGCACCCGCATGCTGATCAGCCAGATCGCGGCGGCAGCACCGTGGGTCCAGGTGACGGCCAGGAGCACGGAGAAGACGGTGAAGACCGCGAAGCCGAGGTTGTACATCCGGGTGCGCCCGAAGATGTCACCGAGCCGCCCGAAGCTGACCACGAGCACGGCGGTGACCACGAGATAGCCCATGATCAGCCAGAGCAGGTAGCTGATGTTGGCCGGCGCGAGCGGGTCGATGCCGATTCCGCGGAAGATGTCCGGCAGCGCGATGAGAAGGATCGACATGTTGATCGTGACGATCAACACTCCGATGGTCGTGTTCGAGAGCGCGACCCACTTGTAGCGCTCGTCCGGCAAGGTCCTTAGCATTACCAACAATATACGCCAGGGACGGGCCGGACACCTCCCCCGCGGAGACCGGCTCCGGAGCGGAGGACCGTCCCGTCAGCGAGACCGGCGGATGCGGTTGGCGATCACGGCGGTCACCGTGAGGACCACGACCCCGGCCAACTCGAGGACCAGCGTGGTCGGGACCAGGGGCGTCGTGAGCTCGTCGACGAAACCGAACAGTCCCACGGTCAGCGCGAGCGCGAGCGCCCCGAGGGTCGCCGCCATGAACAGGGCCCCCAGCACCGTCACGAGGCGGAGATAGCGCGGCCGGACGACGACCACCGCCAGCGCCAACAGCGTGCCCCCGACGGCGTTGAGCAGGAACGACACCCCGATCGTCGGAATGCTGCCGTAGCCGACGAAGTAGAGCACCAGATGGCTGCCCCCCACCACCAGCAGCAGCGCCGCGCTCAGCGCGCGACAGATGGACAGGACGAGCCGATCGGCAGCGTTGTCGGACCCGCCGGCGGTCACCGCCACGGAGCCCGACGGAGGAGTCGGCGGCGCGGGCTCCCCCGTCGCCGACGGACGTGGTTCCTCCATCAGCTCGCCGAACCACGGGTCGGAGGCAGAGCGAACCGGACATCCCGCTCGCCGTGGCCGGACAGAGCATCCTCCACAATGTGGTGGATCAGCGATGCTGTTGAGACGGCGAAAGGAACGCCGGAGGGGACGCCGAGTCGGTTGCGGTGCATCTGTACCTCCTGATCGCTGGTGGCACCCCGAAAGGCACCGCGGCTGCAACACTTCTGACCACGATGTGGAGAGCCGCAAGGTTCAGCGGAACCCCATGTGCCGTGAATCCCACCGGCAAAGAACCAGTAAAGTATGCCGGTGGGCGGGGGCGCAGCACGCAGCGGGGAACATCACTTTTCCGGTGCGACCTTTGTCACAGTCCACGGACTGCGACGCGCAGGACACCCATCTCACGAGCGCCACCCCTTCCCGGACTCGCCCGCAACCCGGATGATCAGCCGCTGCGCCACCTCAACCACCATGCCCGCTGTCCGTCGCCGCAGCCACCGATGCCGGCACTGCGCCGTCCGGAGGCCCGGCGCCGCGGCCATCCAGAGCATGGACTCCCACCGGTCACCTGCGCACGGTTGGCCCAGCCGGCGACGTCCACGCACTCCAGGAGCACCACCACCGGCGCCAGCTCCGCCAGCTCGCTCTGACACGTCGGGCAACCGGCGAGATGGACGTCGAACTCCTCGCGTTCGGCCGCCACGAGACTGCCGACCAGGTAGGCGCCCAAGGCAAGGCAGACGTCCTCGTGCCCGCTCACGACGGCACCGCACCGGGGAAACCTGCTGACCGCATCACGTGCCCCCTGACGAGCCACGATGACGTCTGGTTCACCGGGAGCGCAGATGTGGCGCAGGCCATCACCACTTCTTGGCCTGCACCCGGGGTAAGTTTTGCCCGGTCGCCGCGGCATGAGGCAGAAACAATAAGACAATACGGTCGGAGCTGACCATCCAGTTTTTCGTAGGAATTACGATATACTCGCGACCGGCCCGGTTCTCCAGGTAAAACGATACCCGAACGGACGATTGCATTCCGTTCGGATAACACCAGTCCGGACGGAATAAAATACTCCGATATGCTGGCCGGGTGCCGGACCAGAAGGACAATCCGCCGCGTGATCCCCGCCTGCGCCACGAAGATCCGTCCGGGGCCGCGGCGCTGATGCGGCTCGTGCACGATCGTCACAGTGGGGCTCTCCGATCGTTCGCCATGCGCCTCACGGGAGGAAATGCGAGCAAGGCCGAGGACGTCGTGCAGGAGACGATGCTGCGGGCGTGGCGCCACCTCGACGCTCTCGACGAGGCCCGGGGTTCCCAGCGCACCTGGCTGTTCACCGTCGCCCGACGCATCGCGATCGACGAGTGGCGGTCGCGCCCGGAGCGCATCGAGTACCCGACCGACGTGGTCCCGGAGTTGATCGCGGAGGACACGATCGACCGGGCCGTCCAGCGCTGGACGGTCACCGCCGCGTTGAACCGGCTGTCCCGGGAACACCGCTCCGCCCTGCATGCGTGCTACTTCCACGGCCGTTCGGTCCGCGAGGCCGCGCGTGAGTTCGGGGTGCCCGAGGGCACCGTCAAGTCCCGGCTGTACTACGGCCTGCGTGCGATGCGGGTCGTTCTTGAAGGAGGCGAGCTCGTGACCAGCACGAACTCCCCCACGAGTCCCCTGCCGTCCGCTGTTGCCTCCGCCGCCATCAGGGCTGGGGCAACGCGGCCTCGGCGTCATGGGCAGCTGTCGTCACGGTCGCCCGGACCGCGGCGGACCCAACCCGCGCCGGGTTCTTGCTGAGCACGGCGATCACATACCGGTGGTCGGCGCCGAGCACGCCCGTGGTGTGCAGGTCGAAGTCCGAGCCGATCCACATCCAGCCCTGCTTGGCCGCGACGTTGGCCGGCCGGGGCGGAGCGATCAGCCCGAACGCCTGGTTGAAGCCGTCCGCCCCGAGGTCGCGCGCGTTCGCCAGGTTGTTCATGATCATGGCCCGCCCGCTCGGGCTCATCGTCGTCAGCACGTACTGGTACACCGCCACCACATCGCGGGCGGAGATCTTCGTCTCGCCCCACTGGGACGGGTCGATCGGCGGTTTGCTGTCCTTGAGCCCGACCAGCGAGATGGTCTGGGCGACGGTCTGGGCGCCACCGAACTTCTCCCACAGCGCGTCCATCGCGTTGTCGTCACTGGCGACGAGCGCGCGCTGGATGTCGGAGGTGTCCGTCGGGGTCAGCTTCACGGCCCCGGTCTCGACGCGGTGCAGGATGGCGACCACCGTGTAGAGCTTGACGACCGACGCCGAGTAGAAGTCGGTGGCGCCTTCGGCGCCGACGGACTCCTGCCCGGTCGACCGGTCGAGAACGGCGACCCCGATCTGGGTGTTGCCGTTCGAGCGGTCGAAGGCGTCCACGGCCTGCGTCGCGGCGTTCACGGCCGCCGACGAGGCTGCTGCCGCGTCGGCGGCGTCGTCCGCGCCGCGGGCGGGCATCGCCACGGGAGAGTCGATGGGTCTGGGCAGAACGGCGGCGGGCACGGCGGCAACGGGAGTGCCGGCCTCAGTGCGATCCTCGACCATCACGGTGCCCGCTCCCACGAGCACGGCCAGGATCACGACGAGCAGGGTGTTCCTCACGAGTCCGCGCCAACGATTTCCCCTCACGATCTGTTGACGAAGCACGGCAGGGCTTCGTTGCCCTTCGTGCGCCCACTCACAGCAGATCAACAGCTTCGCCGCGCATCTCACAGGTGGAGGCGAACAGAGTCCTTGAATTCGCCGATCGGCACGGGTATCGCTCCGCCGGAGCAGAACACTTCTATTGTCAGGACATCCCGGTCACAACGGAGGAGGAGGCTGAACGCGCAGCCACCGCCCCGCTGACCGGGGCCGGAGCCCGCGGCCAGCAGTTCCCGTCATGGAGCAGTGCCCGTGCTCCGATGGGAGTACAGACCGACGAGCAGCAGCGCGTCGAGCAGCCGCCACCAGTCGACGTCATCAGGCTCCACGCCGAGAGCCGGACCCACGCGCGCGAGCAGGTCGACCAGTGCGGCCGCCACCTCGCTCGGGCTCCGGTTCGACCCGGCGAGCTCGATCGTGACCCTGCGGAACCGCTCGGTGCGGGCCACCCGAACCAGGGAAGCGGGCGGTTCCACTGCCGGCTCCGCTCCCGGCTGACCGAGCTCGACCGACAGCTCGGTTCCCAGCGCGCGGGCCAGCCGGTCGAGCGCGGCCATGGTCGGGTTGCCCCGCCCGTTCTCCAGGTTCGCGATGTAGGGCACCGACAGGCCGGCGTCCGCCGCGACCGAGGCCACCGTGCGGCCGGCCGCGGCACGCAACGCACGTAGTCGCCTGCCGAGCAGCTCCATGCTGAGCACCCTATCTTCACAGAAGCGATTCTGGTACTCGTATCTTCACAGAACACGATCCGACGGGACACCATCGAGGGATCTCATGCTGCAGGCGTTGCGCGTGCGCGACTTCAGGCTGCTGTGGAGCGCCAACCTGGTGAGCGGGCTCGGGTCCTGGCTGCTGGCCATCGCCGCCCCGGCACACGTGCTCGCCGCCACCGACTCGTTGCTGGCGACCGGGCTCGTCGTCGCTGCGGAGTACCTCCCGTTCCTGTTGCTCGGCCCGGTCGCGGGAGTCCTGGCCGACCGGGTGGACCGCCGGAAGCTCCTGGTCGGCACCGACGTGCTGCGCGCGGCCGCCATCGCCCTGCTGTTCACCGCCGACACGGCACCGTGGATCGTGCACGTGGCCGTCCTCATCGAGAGCGCCGCGACCGTCGTCTTCATGCCCGCGATGCAGGCCCACGTGCCCGCCGTCGTCGGCACGGGCGCACTTCTCAGCAGCGCGAACGCCCTCAACGCCGTCATCAACGGCACCGTCCGGCTGGTCGGAGGGCCGCTCGGCGCCGCACTGCTGCTCACGGCAGGGTTTCCGGCACTGGTTGCCATCGACGTCGCGACCTACCTGTTCTCAGCCGTCGCCATCTTCGCCACCAGGCGGCGAGACCGACCAGATCGTCGAGGCGGGCGGGAGTCCTTCCGCGCCGGCCTGCAGGTCCTGCGCGAGCACCCCCTGGTCTCGGCGCTGCTGCCGGCAACCGGCGTGTTCCTACTGGCGAACGCCGCGCTCAGCGCACTGCTGGTGCCGCTGGGCGTCCAGCGGCTCGGCGGACCGACGGCCACCGGTCTCGTCCTGTCCGCACTCGGCGTCGGGTTCCTCCTCGGCGCCCCGCTGCTCCGACTACTGGTGGACCGCATGCCGATCCGCCCGTCGCTCGCCAGCGCCCAGGCCGTGACGGCTGTGGGGTTCGCCCTCCTGGTCAACGTGACCGCACTACCGGCAGCGCTCATCGCGGCCGTCGTCATCGGGACGTCCGGGTCGGTGGTGCTCGGTGCGTCACGGACCGTCTGGCAGCGCACCATCCCCGGCTCGGCACTCGGGCGCGTCAGCGCGGTCTTCGGGATCGCGGAAGCGGCAGCGACGCTGGCAGGCGCAGTACTCGGCCCCGTCCTGGCGCAGGTCGCAGGCCTGGCAGTGGCGGTCAACACCGCCGTGCTGCTCGCCGTTGCCGGGGCGGTGCTGACGGCGGTGGTCGTGCCGCCTTCTCCCGCTCCGGGAAGGTCACCGGCCTGACGAGACGTGGGAGCCCGCGAGCCGGGGCCGGCCCGCTGTTCACCTCAGAAGATCCGGGCGGCCGCCACGGGCCCGCTGATGGTGCTACCGCATCGCGGCGATGACGCAGCCGCCGATCCCGGCGATCAGGATGCCGGCCAGTACCTTCCGGGCCTGGCGCGTGCCCGGCTGGGGAACGCCGAAGACCCAGATCCCGATGCCGGCGTTGACCACGAGGCTGAGCTGGGCGACGGTGAAGCCCGTACCGGTGCCCACCCGTGCCACCAGGGCGAGCAGGGCGAGATTGCCGATGCCGAAGAGAACTCCGGCGCCGAGCTGCGTGCCCGTGGCGCGCAGGCCCAACCTGACCGGCTCGCCGGCGGGGAGAGCCAGGACAAGGGCCCCACCCAGAATTCCCAGCGCGAGCGGGAAATTGCTCACCTGAGGGGGAACCGCGGCCCACTGAGCCGGCACGAAGTAGCTCCCCCACAGGATCCCTGCCGCGCCTGCCCACAGGAACCCGGCCCACCGACCGCGGCCGGGGGTGGCCGCCCTGGGCGACTCGCTCGACCGAGCACGGACGACACGACGGGGCCGACTGGCCCACGGTCGCCGCAGCGCTCTCTGCCTCGATCGACGCCTTCCGCGACCGGTACGCGGATCGGCCGCGAGCACTGGGCCTGTCCGTCCCCGGCACGGTCTCGCCCGCTCATCGCCTCGACGCGGCCACCCTGCTGTGGCGCGACGTCGACCTGCACGAGCTGTGGCGCGACGCGCCCGTCTTCGTAGCCGGGAACGACGCCACGCTGGCGGCCGCGGCCGAATCCCGCAGTGGCGCGGCGGTCGGCGCCTCGGTCGCCCGGCGCCGCGCGACCCCGTCGCCTACGCCCGTCGGCTCATCACTGCGACCGCACCGGTCACGCTGGCCTGACCCCGGTTGACGTCACCACGTCGAGCGGCTCTCGGCCGGTGTCGGCAACGGCTATCGTCGGCGAGATGATCATCGAGGACGGTCCCGAGGAACCGTTGCTCGGGGGCGACGTCACCGAGGGCGTCGTCCGCGTCGGGGACACCGTCCGGCGTCCTCGACAGCCCGGCTCCGACCTGGTCGAGGCACTGCTGACCCACCTGGAGCGCGTCGGCTTCGACGGTGCACCCCGCTTTCTCGGGATCGATGCGCGCGGGCGCCACGCTCTGTCCTACGTGAGCGGCGAGGCCGCCGGGCGGCCGTGGCCCGCTTGGGTCGCTGACGACGAGCGGATCGCCGGCGTCGCCCGCCTGGTCCGCCGATACGACGACGCCGCGCAGTCCTTCGGCATCCCGGAGATCGCGTGGACGGGCACGCAACCGGACCCGCCGGGCACCCCACCCTCGATCGCCGGCCCGCCGAGCTTCGTGGGGCACATGGACATCACCCCCGAGAACGTGGTGTTCCGCGACGGACACGCGGCAGCCCTCATCGACTTCGACCTGGCCCGCCCCACCGACCGGGTAGGAGAGCTCTGCAACATGCTGCGGTGGTGGGCCCCACTCATGCCGGTCGCCGACCGCGAGGCCGCCGTCCGGGACGTCGACGCCGTTGCCCGCGCAGCGCTGCTCGTCGACGAGTACGGCCTCGACCCGATCGAGCGGCGCCAGGTGGTGGCGGTCGCACGCAACAGCGCGGACCGCTCCTGGTTCCTGATGCGGGACCGAGCACGACGGCTGGGCGGCGGCTGGCAGCGCATGTGGGAGCAGGGCATCGGGGACCGCATCCTGCGCCAGCAGGAGTGGCTGGCCGAGAACGCAACCACGCTGCACGACGCCGTGACCCACCACGGCACCTGACCACACCGAGCCCAGCCTGCGATCAGTTCGGCGACTGGATCAGCTCCAGCAGGTTGCCCTCGGGATCCTTCACGTAGGCGAAGCGCATCCCGGGGCGAACGCCGTTCGCGGGCCCGGAGACCGCCTGCGCGCCGGCTGCCAACAGGTCTCGGAAGGCAGCGTCGAGGTCCGCCACGTACAAGGCCCAGTGGAAGTACCCCTGGGTACCCGCCGCGTCGAACGGATCGGCGAACTCCTGCGCGGCCGAACCACCTCGCTCGACCAACTCGATCTTGAGACCGCTCTCGGCGCGCAGGATCGTCGAGCGGACCTGCGCCTCGGGCATCTCGAAGCTCTCCTCGACCTCGGTCATCCCCAGGGCCCGAGCGTAGAACAGGCGCTCCACGTCGAGATCGGTGACCGACAGGCCGACGTGGTCGAAGACGAAGACCGACATCGCTTCTTCTCCATCCTGATCATCGTGGTTAATGACGCTAACCAAGTTAGCATCATTAACCACGGTAGCCCCTTCCCCCCCGCCTCAGCTCGCCTCCCCCGGCTGAACGTGAAACGGATTAACCTGACGTCATGACCGGTGCGGTGCGACGGGGACGTGGGCAGCACCACGGCGACCTGCGGAACGCGCTCGAGCGGGCCGCTCTCGACCTGGTGGGCGAGCGCGGCCCGCAGGGCTTCACCCTCGCCGAAGCGAGCCGCCGAGCCGGTGTGAGCGTGGCGGCGCCCTACAAGCACTTCGCCGACAGGGACGCGCTGCTCGCCGCGCTGGCCCGGCGCGGGTACGACGAGCAGCACGAACGGTTCGAGAGAGCCATGGGCGCCGACCACGACCCGGTGGAGCAGCTGGCGGCCTTCGCCGCCGCCTATGTGCAGTTCGCGTCCGACGAGCGGGCCCTGTTCGAGATCACTTTCAGCGCCGGGCTGAGGAAAGACCGCTACGCGGACCTGGCGCAGGCCGGCGACCGGGTTCTGCAGTTGCTGCGCGGCCCGGCCGAGCAGCTGCGGGCCGATCCCGACGCAGCCCTCGATCTCGTCCAGGCCGTGGGCGCGGTCGCGCACGGCTTCGCCGCGTTCCTCTCCGAGGGTGTCTTCGGCGATCCGGTGCAGGCGCTGGAGCTGACCAAGCGCCGCGCCCGCGACGCCGCACGCAAGCTGGTCCGCGCCTGACGGCACGGACCAGCGGCCGGCACCCCGGGACACCCTGGACCGAAGCACTCACCGAGATCGTCAGCTGACCATGTCGGCGCGCCGCCTGCTAGCGTCCGGCTCCCGTTTCAGGAGAAGGGCAGCTCCGGTGGACGACGAGACGAGGGCCTTCCTGGAGTTCCTCGCGTGGCAGCGAGCCAGCGTGCTGGCGATCATCGACGGGCTCGACGAAGAAGCCCTCATGACCTCGGTCCTGCCGTCGGGCTGGACCCCGTTGGGGCTCGTGGAACACCTCGGTCATGCCGAGCGGCACTGGTTCCAGGAGATCGCCACCGGCTCCGCCGTTCCGCTGCCCTGGCCCGACGACAACACTCCCCTGATCACCTCGCGGCCGCCGTCGGTGGTTCTCGAGTTCTACCGCGATCAGTGCGCACGCTCCGACGCGATCGTCGCGGCCCTGCCGCTGTCGTCACCCCCACGCGCCCGTCATCCCGGGTACCTGGGAGACCAGATCACCGACCTGCGCGGGGTCATCCTGCACATGATCGAAGAGACCGCCCGCCACGCCGGTCACCTCGACATCGTTCGCGAGCTCATCGACGGGAAGACCGGCCTCGGCCCCCGCTGACGTCCATCACAGAGCAGCGGCACGCGTGTGAGCGCGCGACTCCTCACCCGTCATTCCGGCGGCGCACCATCTCCCCGATCCAGATGGGCGCGAACGGCGACGTGCAGTTCGGGGGTGTCGGGTAGTCCCTGAGCACCTCCAGGCGCTCACCGATCTCGATCGCGCGGGCGCGGTACTCGACGTGCTCGATCCCGATCTGCGCCAGGCAGTGGTTCATCGCCCACTGCAGGCGGTCCGGAGCGCCCTTCATCTCCGCCTCGATGACGTCGAGCAGCCCTGCGAGGTCGAGGCCATCGGGCTTCTTCGCCACCCGCTCGGTCGTCAACGCCCAGCCCGCACTCGCGACCACGGGATCCGGGTCCGGGAACCAGGTCAGCCGCAGCTCCTCGGCGTGCGGGTTCTTCTTCACCACGTAGTTCACGAGCCAGTCGTGCACTTTGGGGGTCCGCGCCTGGCGCAGCATGGTGTCCAGTTCGGCGCGCTCGAACGCTTTCGGGCGGCAGACCAGGATCGCCAGGAGCCTGGCCGCGGTGTCATCGGTGGCCCAGAGCTGTCGTGCGAGTTCCTGCTGTGTCTTCAGCCGCTTCGCGAGCGCGCGCAGCTTGCCGAGGTTCACTCCGTGATCGTCGCCGTGCTTCTCGTTCACCTCACGAGCTCTCGGGTCCTCGAGCGCGGCCAGCTCGGCCATCACCTCAGACACCATCTCCTCAGCTGCCGTCGCCTCGGCCACCTCGGCCTCCTGTCCGTTTCGTGTGGGATTCAGCCTAAGGCGAGGATGGGCCTTCCTCGCCGTGGCCGGGAGGCAGCGACGTGGTTCACCAGGGCCGGGCGATGATGTTGGTGTCCAGGGTGACGGCGCCGTCGCGGGCGAGGACCTGACCGTTGACGCTCACACCGGCGTTCACCGTGATCGAGACAGCGGCCAGGATCCGGCCGGCGAAGGCGGTGTTGATGCCGAGGGTGGCGGAGGTTCCGATCTGCCAGATGACGTTGCGGGCCGTGGCGCCATTGATGAGAAGGACGCTGCTCGCGGTCGCCGTCGTCAGGGTCGATCCGATCTGGAAGATCCATTCGGCGTTGCGGTCACCCAGGGCATCCAGTGTGAGCGTGCCGGTCAGCCCGAGGGAGGAAGCCGCGTTGTAGACGCCCGGAGTCAGGGTCACGCCGCCGACATCTCCGGGGAGGCCGGCGTCCGGGGTCCGGGCGACCGCGTCGGCGTACGTCGCGACCAGATCAGCATGGCCGTCGACGGCGGCCGCATCCGAGACATGGATGGTCCCGTTCACCTGGCCGGGCGGAAATCCGGTGACCGACACTCCCGGGCTCACCCCGAGGTCTCCGGTGACCTGGGACAGGCCGGTGTTGGTGACCGACACCCCGCCCAGCACCGCGAAAGTGCCCAGATACGTGTAGGCGTCCACGGCGGTGGTGGTACCGCCGAGCGTGGTGACCGAGACATCGGCCGAGCCGAGTGCTCCGGCCGGCACCAGGACGTCGATCTCGGTGTCCGAGGCGATCCGGAAGACGGCGGCCGGTGTCCCGCCGAAGGTGACGCCGGTGGTGTCGGAGAACGCGGTTCCGGTGATGACGACGAGGTTGCCCCCGCCCACCGGCCCCGAGTCGAGCGTCACGGTGGTGACAGAAGGGAGGGCGAGGTAGGTGTAGGTGGCCCCGCCGCCAATTCCACCCCTGGTCCGCACGGTGACCGCGACCGGACCCGCCGCGGCCGCCGCCGGGACGGTCACGGTGAGCCGGCCGTCGTAATCGACGACAAATCCGGCGGTCTGCGTACCGAACCGGACCTCGCTCGTGGTGGAGAGACCCCGCCCGGTGAACGTCACCGTGTTACCGCCCGCCACCGGGCCGGCAGCAGGCGGGGTGATACGGAAAGAGGGCGGCGGCAGATAGAAAAAGGTGCCGACGACCCCCGTTCCCCCCGGGGTTGTCACAGCGACCGGCACAGCGCCGTTTCCCGACGGTGTGACGGTGGCCGTGGTCGTATCGCTCAGTACCGTGAAACTCGCGGCCGGGCGGATGCCGTAACGCACGCTGGTGGTGCCCGTGAAGCGGGTACCGGTGAGAGTCACGGCATCCCCTCCGCCGGTGGATCCCTGGTTCGGTGTGACGGGCATGGTGCGCTCCCTGGATCCATCGGGGCGTCGACAACCGCAGCGGCTCGACTGCCCGAAGTAGCCCACCGATGAAAGGCCATGGCAATGGCCAGGACATGATGTCACCCAGACGGCAGACAGGTTCAGCGGACAGTCACCACCGAAACGGAAACCGCACCAAATTGCACGCAGCGCAGAAATGATAATCCCGAGAGCCGCACGTGAATATTCACGGCTCCACCGAAACTCGGCTTCGCGCCGCAGGATTAGGACGAACGAGCCGGCGCCCGGCGAGGGTGGCGACGATCTCGGCGAGCCGGCGCGGGACTGTCAGCCGAGGCCGGATCGGGCGATGACGGTGGTGATGCCGATGCGAACGGCGGTGAAGCCTTCCTGCACGAACGACTCAGCGATGTCCGCTGCGGGCAGTGCGGGGTAGTAGCGGCCGGCGATGCCCGAGGCGACGTGTTTGACCTGGTCCGGCTCGGCAGAGATTCGGGCATGTCCTTCGACGGTCACGAAGCTGTAGGGCTGCCGCTCATCGCTGACGCAGACCGCGACGCGCCGGTCACGGGCCAGGCTCCTGCCCTTGACGCTCCCGGGCGACAGGGCGAAGGCGAGTTCATCGCCGTCGAGGATGAAGCAGACCGGGGTGACGTGGGGCCGCCCGTCGGCGCGGGCGAGAGCGACGTGCCCGAGCCGTGTTCCTGCTGCGACGAAGGATCGCCATTCGTCGTCGGTCATTGCTGCCATTGATGCCTTTTCCTTTCGTTCGAAAGTGCGCTTCTGGAAGCGCCAGCGGGTGGCGCTGAACCCTTTCTCCTTGCCGAATGCGAACACCTGCGCCGGCTCGACTGCGTAGACGTGCCGAGGATCGTCGAGGGCGGTGTCGGCCGGATCGAAGAACTCGCCATCTCTGACGAACGGATGCCACCACGGATACTTGACCGGAAACAGGTCCGCGACCTTCTGGAGTCGGGCTGCGTTCCGCACGAGACGAGCGACGCCTTCGAGAACCACGTCGACATCGTGACCGGGCACCGTGACCGCGCATCCGTTGTTCCGCACGAGGTTGCGGGCCTTGCGGGACTCCCGGAAGGTGGCGAAACAGACCGTTCCGTCGAGCCACACACCCAGCACCGGCACCACGTGTGGCCGCCCATCCGGATCGGTGATCGCGAGCAGAAAGTCGCCCGCCTCGGCCACCCGCGTCCGTACGTCCGCCCAATGCAGCGCCGTCAGGGGTGCACCACGAGGGCTGGACAGCTGCTCGGGACGCGGCGTGCCGACGGTCGTCATGTCGACGACGCTATGGGCGCCGATGCATCAATAAAAGCGATTGTTTCCGATCGAGTTGATCGCCATCGCCTATGCTAAGGCTCATGGCCGACGTGGAGCTGCGCCACCTGCGGACCATGGCTGCCATCGCCGAGGAAGGAACGTTCGGGCGAGCAGCTGCCCGGCTCGGCTACACCCAGTCGTCGGTGAGCCAGCAGATCGCCGCGCTGGAGCGGGCCCTCGGTGGCCCCGTCTTCGACCGGCCCGGAGGTCCCCGGCCGGTACGGATCACTCCCCTCGGCGAGGTGGTGCTGACCCACGGCCGCGATCTACTGAGCAGATCGGAGGCGCTGACCGACGCCGTCGACCGCTTCAGGGCGGGTGGCGGCCGGATCGACATCGGCACCTTCCAGAGCGTGTCCACCCTGATCCTGCCGGCCGTCGTGCGCAGGCTGCTGGACGAGCACCCCGGCTGCGACATCAGGCTGTCCGAGGTGAAACCGGACGATCCGCAGGTCGGAGACCTCGACCTGGTGTTCCACGACGGCCGGATCGGCGGCGACGTCGAGCACGTCAAGCTGCTCGACGAGCCGTACCTCCTCGTCGCCGGCGCCGGCGCGTTCCCCGATGGTCCAGTGCCGGTGACGCTGCTCGACGATGCTCCGATGGTCGCCTGGCCGCCCACCTATCACCAGCGATGGTTGGAGCGGACGCTCGCCGGCTACGGCGCACAGCCACGGATCGTGTTCCGGACCGCCGGCCACGACACCATCCTGTCGATGGTGCGGGCGGGCATCGGGTCGGCGGTGCTGCCATGGCTCGCTCTCCACGGATCCGATGCCTCGTCCGACGACCGGCTCAGCATCCACCCACTGCACCCATCCCCCGCCCGCGAGATGTACCTGCACTGGCCGGCCGGACGCACCCGATCACCACTCGCGACCCGAGCCATCCACATCGCCGTCGAAGCCGCTACCGAGCTGACCAAGCAGATGTGACGTCGGACGAGCTCCGATGTGCGGTTCCGGTCACCGGACGTTGCCGGCGACCTTCTCGACGTGGAGCCGAACGATCACCCGCTCAACCTCCGAGCCCTCCGAGGGTGGGTCCTCGCCGAGGTACTTGTGGCTCAGTGTCTTCGGCAGCGTCTTGTCCGGGTCCTCAGTGATCGTCACCGTGCCCCGGAGTTGGGTGTGTCGATACGGGTTCGCCCCGTCGGTGATCGACACGCTGATGCGGGGATCCCGCCGCAAGTTGCGAACCTTGCGGCGGTCCTCAGTGGCACTGAACACGAGGGCGCCTTCATCCAGGCCAACCCAGACGACCGACGTCTGCGGACCTCCGTCCGGGTCGAGCGTCGCCACCGTCGCGAAATTCGGGCCGTCGATCAGGGCGCGCACGCCCGCCGGGAGAGTGATCGCCACGCCTCGGCGAACTTGCGCCGGCTGGGCGCTATTCCCGCAGCGGGCGATGCCGGGAGACGGGACCAGCGACCTCTCGGGGTGAACTCGTGGCGGTCAGCTTCGAGAGGCTTCGCGCGAGGTGAGGCGGCCTGCCGATGATCGACTGCTGCCTTCGGCAGCTGGCGGTGCAGCGCCGTCCGGGCCAGCCCGACTCCGATGACCGGACGCGAGAAGCCGTGCCATCTGGGCAGGTCAGGCTGGGGGCGGACGAGCTGGCCTGTAAGCCGGATCCTGTTCCCGGGCGCCTTGCGGCGCACCGTTCGGCGACCATCCATCTGGGCCTGCCGTCGCCGGCAGGCTCTAGCGGTCTACCCGCAGGCTCGGACGGGCCGCCCTCGAACGCCTGCGCAGCTCCCCGTACCTGAGGCTGGAGAGCCTTTTGACCTTGCTCCGGGTGGGGTTTACCGAGCCACCCCGGTCACCCGGGGTGCTGGTGGTCTCTTACACCACCGTTTCACCCTTACCTCGCTCCCGGACTGTCGTCCGGGCCGAGGCGGTCTGTTCTCTGTGGCACTGTCCCGCGGGTCGCCCCGGGTTGCCGTTGACAACCACCCTGCCCTACGGAGTCCGGACTTTCCTCGGCGGTGACCCGAAGGCCACCTCCGCGGCCGCCCGGCCAGCTCGTCCGCGCTGCGAACTCTACTCGGCCCGCCACCGTTCACCGCGAGCGGACATCGCGGACAGAACCGGCGGGCGCGGGCAGGCTCGGCGCGTGACGTTCGCCGGAGAGGTTGCCGACTACTACTCGCGCTTCCGTCGGGGGTACCCGCCGCCGGTGACGGACTTCCTGGTCTGTGAGCTCGGGGTCGGAGCCGAGGACGTCGTGGTCGATCTCGGGTGCGGGACCGGGCAGCTCGCCATCCCGCTCGCGTCCCGGGTGCGGCACGTCGTCGGTGTCGACCCCGAGCCGGACATGCTGGCCCACGCCCGGCGGGCCGCACGGGAGCACGGGGTGGGGTCCGCGTCCTGGGTGCTCGGTTCGGACGCCGATCTCCCGACCCTCGGAGGGCTGCTCGGTGGCACGCACGTCGCCGCCGTGACGGTGAGCTGCGCGATCCACCTCATGGACTCCACCACGCTCTTCGCCGGCCTCCGCGAGCTGCTGCCTCCCGGTGGACGGGTCGCGGTGATCGCCAACGGGACGCCCATCTGGCTCCAGGCAAGCGCCTGGTCCCGGGCGTTGCGAGGCGTCCTCGAGCAGCACTTCGGACGACCACTGACCGCGACATGTGGCACCGACGACGTCACGCGCGAGGGCTACCGGACGGAGCTGGAGACCGCGGGGTTCGCCACGAGCCACGCCGAGCTCGGCTACCACGAGGCGATCGACATCGAGTGGATCGTCGGCAACCTCTACTCCGCGATGTCGCCCCATCAGCTCCCGCGGAAGGAGGACCGGCCCGCCTTCGCCCAGCAGGTCGAGGACGCGCTCAGGTCGGCCCAACCCAAGGGTGACTTCGTCGACGACGTCCGGGTGGCCGTCCTGCTCGGTGAGCGCCGCTGACCGGCGGGTGGTCAGGCCGCGGGGTGGTGGTTGGTGTCGTTCACGAGCCGGACGCTCGCGCCGCCGTCGGGGTAGAAGTCCACGATGGACAGTGCGGCCAGGTCAAGGTGCAGGCGGTAGAGGATGCCGGGGCCGCCCTCCAGGGCGGCACGCAGCAGCATCTTGATCGGCGTCACGTGGCTCACCAGCACCACCGTGGATCCGGGGAACTCGTCCACCACGGCGGCACGTTCGGTCTCGATCCGCCTGCCGACGGCCGCGAAGCTCTCCCCGCCGGGCGGCGCCGCGTCCTCGGAGCCGAGCCACGCCGCGTGCAGCTCGGGGTCGCGGGCGCGGGCCTCGGCGAACGTCAGGCCCTCCCAGTCGCCGAAGTCGGTCTCGATCAAGCCCTGCCGGACGACGAGCGGCGCACCGGTTGCCTCCGCCACGGCGGTGGCGGTCTGGCGCGCCCGCAGCAGCGGTGAGGTGAGCACGGCGGCGACGCCGGGGACGGCAGCGAGGCGGGTGGCCGCACCGGCGGCCTGCCGGCGGCCGAGGTCGGTCAGTTCCGGGTCACCGTGCCCGGAGTAGCGGCGCTCGACCGACAGGGCGGTCTGCCCGTGCCGCAGCAGGAGCAGGCGGGACGGGGCCCCGACCTGACCGGTCCACGACGCGGAGGCCGGGGCGGTGGCGACCGTGGAGGGCAGCTCGGTCATTGCCGCGTCACTCCGGCCTGCTCGTCCATGGCCCTGTTGGCGAGGGCGTCCGCCCGCGAGTTGCGCGCACGCGGCACCCACCCGAACCGCACCGAGTCGAGCTCCCGTACGAGGCCGCCCGCCTCCAGCGCCAACGGCTTCATCGCCGGGTGCTTGACCTGCCACCGTCCCGACATCTGCTCGACGACCAGCTTGGAGTCCATCCGGACCTCCACCTCGGTGGCGCCCAGCTCGATCGCCGCCCGCAGCCCCGCGATGAGGCCCTGGTACTCCGCGACGTTGTTGGTGCTGATCCCCAGCCCCTCGGCGCGTTCCGCGAGCACTTCCTCGGTGTCCGCGTCGAGCACCACGGCGCCGTACCCGGCCGGGCCCGGGTTGCCGCGGGAGCCGCCGTCGGCCTCGACGATGAGCTTCACAAACCCGACTCCTTCGTCCGGACGAGGATCACGCCGCACTCCTCGCAGTGCACCACCTCGTCGGCGGGTGCGCCGCGCAGCTCGGAGATGGCGGTGCGGTCCAGCTCCAACCGGCACGCCTGACAGCGCCGCTGCAGCAGCAGCGCCGCCCCGACCCCCCGCTGCTCGCGCCGCTTGTCGTAGGCGGCGAGCAGGTCGGCCGGGATGCCGGGGAGCGCCTCCTCGCGGGCGCGGCGCCTGCCGGCCTCCGCGGCGTCGATGTCGGCGAGCGCCGAGTCGCGCCGTTCGGCCAGCTCCGAGAGCTTCTGCTCGGCCGCGGCCAGCGCCTCCCGGGAGTGCTCGACGTCGACGCCGATGGCCTCGCGCTGTTCCATGATCTCGAGCTGCTCGTCCTCGAGGATGCTCTGCCGCCGGGCGAGCGTCTCGAGCTCGTGCTGCAGGTCGCTGGCCTGCTTCGCGCCGATACCGGCGCCGGTGAGCATCTGGTTGTCGCGCTCGGTGCGAGCCCGGACCCCGTCGACGTCACGCTCGATGCGGCGGATGTCGCGGTCCAGGTCGCCCGCGGCGGTCTCCACCTCGACCAGCTTGTCCTTGGCCTGGCGCACCGCCGCCTCGGCCTGGGTCAGCTCGTCGTGCTCGGGCAGGGTGCGGCGGCGGTGGGCGAGCCGGGTGAGCTCGGCGTCGACCTCGGAGAGGTCCAGCAGCTTCCGTTGGACGGCGGGGTCGGCCTTCACTCAGCCATCACATCCATCTTTTCGTGCCTTCCGGTCGTCGGCGCCACCGTCCAGGGATCCGTGCAGCGGCGCGAAACGCGAACCTCGACGCTACCGGCAAGCGCCGTGCGGACCACGTCCGCCGCCTGCACGCACCACGGCCACTCCGACGCCCAGTGTGCGACGTCGACGAGGGCCGGGGTGGGACGCCCGGCGAGTGTCCCGGCCAGCAGGTGCTCCGACGCCGGATGGTGGCGCAGATCGGCGGTGACGTAGGCGTCGATGCCCGCGCGGACGGCCGCGTCCAGCGCCGAGTCCCCCGCCCCGCCGCAGACCGCGACCCGCTCGATCAGCCGTTCCGGATCACCCGCGGCCCGCACTCCCCACGCCGTGGACGGCAGCGCCGCCGCGACGCGCTCGGTGAACGCCGCGAGCGGCTCGGCCGCGGGCAGCGTGCCGATCCGGCCGAGCCCTTGGGCCGAGGGTAGGTCGGCGAGCTCGAACACGTCGAACGCGGGCTCCTCGTACGGGTGCGAGGCCCGGAGCGCGGCGACCACGGCCGCCCGGCGCCCGCGCGGGAGCACCATCTCCAGCCTCGTCTCCGCTACCCGCTCCAGCTTCCCGACCGACCCGATCGTCGGATCCGCGCCGTCGAGGGGCTTGAACTGCCCCGTGCCTGCGGTGGCGAACGAGCAGTGGCTGTAGTTGCCGATCCGGCCGGCACCGGCTGCGGACAGCGCGTCGTGCACCGTGGTGATGGCCGGGCCGACCGGGATGAACGTGACGATCTTGTCGAGTGGCTCGCCCGGGGCGCCGACCAGCGGACCCGTGACCTCCAGGCCGATCGCGGACGCCAGCGCGTCGGAGACGCCGGGATCGGCGGAGTCGGCGTTCGTGTGCGCGGTGTACAGCGCGGTGCCCGAACGGATCAGCCGGTGCAGCAGCGCACCCTTCGGGGTGTCCGCGCCCACGCCGTGCACCCCGCGCAGCAGCAGCGGATGGTGAGTGACGAGCAGCTGGGACGCGCCCTCGGCGCCGTCGATCGCCTCGTCGACGGTCTCGGGCACCGGATCCACCGCGAACAGCACCGAGGACACGGGCTCGGTGGGGTCACCACAGACGAGCCCGACCGCGTCCCAGTCGGCCGCGAGTGCCGGTGGGTACGCCTTCTCCAGCGCGGCGATGACGTCGCCGACGGTGGTCGTCATGCGCCGACCTCCACGAGCGTCTCGGCCAGGACGGCGGCGAGCCGGGCGACCTGGGGAGCCGGCCGGACCGCCACGCGGACATGGTCGGGCCCGAGGCCGGGGAACGTGTCGCCGCGACGCACCGCGATGCCGGCCTCACGCAGCAGGGTGCGCACCCGCTCGCCCCGCCCGTCGGGCAGCCGGAGCAGCAGGTAGGGCGCCCGTCCCGGCAGCACCGTGACGCCGGGGACGGCGGCGAGGGCTTCGGCCTGCTCGGCACGGGCGGCGGCCAGCCGTTCGGCGGACCGGTGGGACTCGGCGACGGCGCCGGGTTCGGAACAGGCGATGACGGCCTCCAGTGCGGGCGTCGAGACCGGCCACGGGGGGCGCGGCGCGGCGAGCCGGGCCAGCAGGCGGGGCTCACCGAGGGCGTACCCCGCCCGCAGCCCCGCCAGCGCCCAGGTCTTGGTGAGACTGCGGAACACGAGCAGGCCCGGCACGTCGCCGTTGCCCGCGAGGGACTCCGGTTCGCCGGGGATCGCGTCGGCGAACGCCTCGTCCACCAGCAGCACCCGGCCCGGCGCGGCCAACGCCCGGACGTCGGCCACGGGATGCAGCACCCCCGTCGGGTTGGTGGGGTTGCCGACCACCACCAGGTCGGCGTCGGGAGGGACGTCGCCGGGGTGGAGCCGATGGCCGTCGGACTCGCTGGTCAGCACCCGCACCACCGGCACCCCCGCGGCCCGCAGCACAGCCTCGGGCTCGGTGAAACCCGGGTGCACCACGGCGGCGAGCCGGGGACGCAACGCCGGCAGCAGCGCGAAGCCCTCCGCGCTCCCGGCGAGCACCAGCACCTCCTCGGCCCTGCGCCCGTGCCGCGCCGCAACCGCCTCCCGGGCCAGCGCGTCGTGTGCGGCCGCCGGGTAGCGACCCAGCCCGTGCAGCGCAGCGACAAGCCGATCACGCAGCCACGACGGCGGACCGGCGCCCTGGACGTTCACCGCGAAGTCGAGCAGGCCGGGCTCGGCCTCGACGTCCCCGTGGTGACGCAGGTCCGCCAGACCGTCCGCTGCGGCTCCGTCCCGCGCGAGATCCATCGCGGCAGCCTACGGGGGCGGGCCCGGCGAGCCGGACCCTCGGCCGCTTCGGGCGCAGCCGGGGCCGTTGACGTCGGGGACCAACGTCTCGGCAGACTGGCGGGGTGAGCGACGCCCCCACGCCCCTGTCCGTGGTCTTCGTCTGCACCGGCAACATCTGTCGCTCCCCCATCGCCGAAAAGGTCTTCGTCCACGAGCTGGAGCGCGCGGGCCTGGCCGACGCCGTGCGCGTCAGCAGCGCGGGCACCGGCGGCTGGCACATCGGCTCCCCCGCCGACGACCGGGCCGCCGCACTGCTGCGGGCCGAGGGCTACCCGGACACGCACACCGCACGGCAGATCGACGCGGAGCAGCTGTCGGCCGACCTGCTCGTCGCGCTCGACCAGTCCCACCGCCGCGCGTTGCGGGCGATGATCTCCGAGCCCGACCGGGTACGGCTGTTGCGCTCCTTCGACCCCGACGCCCCGGACGATGCCGAGGTACCCGACCCCTACTACGGCGGCGTCGAGGGGTTCACCGAGGTGCTCACCATGATCCGGGCGGCGATGCCGGGTCTCGTCGACTGGGTCCGCAGCCGGCGATGACCGTCCTCGGCGTCGCAGTGCGGGCCGGCGCTCCGCTCGGCGGCGGTGCCGAGCGGGTGGAGCTCGCCGACGGGCGCACGGTCGTCGTCAAGAAGGCGGAGGCGAGCGCCCTGCGCGCCGAGGCGGCCGGCCTGAGCTGGCTGCGGGTGGCTGGTGCGACGCCCGTGCCCGCGGTGCTGGACGTGGACCCGGAGCGGCTGGTCACGGAGTTCGTCCCGCCCGGCGCACCCGACTCCGCCGCCGCGGCGGCCCTGGGCAGCGGGCTGGCCCGGCTGCACGCGGCCGGGGCTCCCGCCTTCGGCGCCGCGCCGCCGGACGGACCGTCAGCGGCCTGGATCGGACACGCGCCGATGCGCAACGAGCCGGCCCCGAGCTGGCCCGAGTGGTACGCCGCCGACCGGCTGCTCCCCTACCTGCGCACCGCGACCGACGCCGGGGACCTCACCCGTGACGAGGCCGCCGTCGTCGAACTCGTGTGCGATCGGCTCCCCGCGCTGGCCGGACCGGCCGAACCGCCTGCCCGGCTGCACGGCGACCTGTGGTCGGGCAACGTGCTCTGGTCCCCCGCAGGCGCGTGGCTGATCGACCCCGCCGCCCACGGCGGGCACCGCGAGACCGACCTCGCCATGCTGGCGCTGTTCGGGTGCCCCCACCTCGACACCGTGCTGCGGGCCTACGACCGGACGGCCCCCCTCGCCGACGGCTGGGCCCAGCGCGTCCCGTTGCACCAGCTCTTCCCCCTGCTCGTGCATACGGTGCTGTTCGGCCGGGGCTACGCCGCCCGAACCGCAGAGGCAGCACGTGCCGCGCTGAGAGCGGACTGACGAGCAGCATCGCAGCGGGGCGGGGCGGCGACGGCCCTCCGCCCCGCGAGTCGCCCGCCTCTGCCCCGCGAGTCGCCCGTTTTCTGCCCGCGAGTCGCCCGTTCTCCGCCCGCGAGTCGCCCGCATTCCGCCCGCGAGTCGCCGGATCTGTGCGTGACTCGCAGGTGGGGCGGGCGGCCCGGTCAGCGCCAGTCATCCAGCAGGTAGACGTCCTCGCGGGCGTAGCCGGGCACGTTCGGCCGGTGCATGGTGACGCCCGCGGTGTCGACGCGGAACCCGGTGGCCAGAAGGTGTCGGTACACCTCGTGGCGGGCGGTGCTCACCCCGAGGACGAGCTTGCGGGCACCGACCCCGGCGGCGAAGCCGTGGCAGGCGGCGAGCAGGGCCGCGAACACGTCCGCCACGTGCGGCCCGGGACGCACGGCGGCGAACTTCACGTAGACCCTCCCGCTGCCCGCCTCCGTGCCCGGCCCCGTGTGGCAGACGGCGAACCCGCGCGGCGCGTCCGGCTCGCCGACGAGCACGACCTCGCCGAGACCCTGGTCGAGCACGGCCATGATCTCGCCGCGGACGTCCAGGCCCGGCATGATCGGGTCGGTCACCGCGGCACACGCGTCCAGCAGTGCCTCCCGCCGGTCGGCCGGGGCGGCCGACATCCGCCACCCCAGCTCGGGCGCCTCCCCTGCCACCGGGCGCGACATGATCACCGTGAGGAACCGCGGCCAGAACCCGAACTTGTGGTACAGCCAGTGGTGCCTGGGACTCTCGGGGAATGTGAAAAGGCCCTGGTGGGTCGCGTCCCCCGCGTCGAGGACTTCCGTGGCCGCTTGCACGAGCCGGCTGCCGACGCCGGAGTTCCACAGCGACGGCGTCACGGACACCGGACCGAGATAGCCCACGCTGCCCCACAGCGTCACCAGTGCGGAACCGGCGAGGGTCCCGTCGACGACCGCGGCGAGCGCGACGGTGTGCGACGCACGGAAGCGCGTGCCGATCACGTCGGTGTCGTCGTTCATGTCGATGTTGAGGAACGCTCCGAACGCGGTGCGCAGGATGCGGTCGGCACCCTCCACATCGTCCTCGCCGAGGGCCCGCACCTCGATCTCCATGGCGGCAGGATGCCCTCTGGCTACTCCGAACGGATCGCCGGGGTTAGCCCGTTCGGTGTTGTCCGGCCGTCTGGTCGCGCATGGTCTACTCCGGTGTGTCCGACCCACGCCTGACCGCGCACCTGTCCAGCTGGCTCGGGCGGTGGCCGGGTACCGGCCCCGGCCTCACGGTCGTCGGCTCCCGACGGCGCCGCGAGCCGGCCTGGGACGGCACGGTGCATGCCGTGGTGGGGGTGTCGACGCCCGAAGCCGGCGTGCTCTCGGTGCCGCCGCACGCCGTGGCCGCCGTCGCGGCGCTCGTGGACGACGGCGCGGACCTGACGCAGATCCCCGCGACAGCCGGGCTCGCCGGCAGGTGGTTCACCGGCGTGTTCCGCTGGACCACCTCGCCCGCCGCGCTGCCCGACGCCGGCGAGTGGATCGCCGCCGACGCGCCGTCGGTCCCCCTGTGGCTGCGGCCGTTCGCCGGCGAGGTGCTGGTCGCCGTCGACCCGCCCAGCGGCGTCCACCTCGCCGGCGTCGGGATCAAACGGCACGACGCGTACGGTCACGAGCTCGCGGTGGTGACGGCCGAGGCCGCCCGGGGCCGGGGCCTGGCCCGCCGGCTGGTGGCGCAGGCCGCGCGCCGCGTCCTCGACGAGGGCGCCGTCCCCACCTACCTGCACGCGCCCGGCAACCTGGCCTCGGCGAGCGTCGCCACGGCCGCCGGGTTCGCGGACCGCGGCTGGTCGGTGCTCGGGATCGAACCGGGATGAAGCGGGGCGACTCGCGCACGGAAAACGGCGACTCGCGCGGCGGAACGGGGCGACTCGCGGGGCCGGTTCGGGCGACTCGCGCACGGGAAACGGGCGACTCGCGGGGCCGGTTCGGGCGACTCGCGCACGGGAAACGGGCGACTCGCGGGTCCGGTTCGGGCGACTCGCGGGTCCGGTTCGGGCGACTCGCGGGTCCGGTTCGGGCGACTCGCGGGGGTGGGG
>NZ_JAAXKY010000055.1 GCF_012911925.1 Pseudonocardia xinjiangensis
ATCGGGTAGCGGGCGTGGTCGAGCACGGCCACGGCCACGGAGACGAAGCCGGGCGTCACCTCGCCGTCCTCGACGGCATAGCCGCGGCGGCGGGTCTCCACGAGCAGCCTGCGGAGCGCGGAGAGCGACCGGGGACCGCTGTCGTTGCGCGTGACGAACGCGTCGGGCTGCGGGAAGAGCGCCCGGATCTGCGCTGCGGGCAGCGCGGCGAGCATCGCCCGGCCGCTGGCGGTGAGGTGGGCGGGCAGCCGCACCCCGACGTCGGTGACCAGGGGTGGCCGGCCGGGGGCGCGCTCCTCGATGACGTAGACGACCTCCCGGCCGTGCAGGACGGCCAGGTGCGCGGTGTCGCCCGTCCGGTCCACGAGCCGGCCGAGCGGCACCCGCGCGATGCGCTGCAGCGGCGCCTGGCGCACGTAGCCGGTGCCGAGCTCGTAGGCGGCCACCCCGAGGCTGTAGCGCCGTTCGTCCGCCAGGTGCACGACGTACCCGCTCTCGGCCAGCGTGGTGAGCAGCTGGTACGTGGTGGACCGGGGGAGCTCCAGGTCGCGGGTGATCGCCGCCGCGGGCACGGGACCGGCCTGCCGGGCGAGGTAGCCCAGAACGGCCAGCACCTGGTGCGCCGCGGGCACCTTCAGTGGATGGCCGGGCACCCGAGGACGCTAGCAACTGTCCGGCATCCCGGACAGAGTTCGCCGACGGCCTGTGGTGGCCGGACCGGGGGCGGGTGTCCCATGCAGTGATGCATGCAGTCACCGTCGGAATCGCTCCGTTATCGCCCGAAGACGTCCTCGCCGTGGCCCGGGAGGGGGCGGGGGTCGTCCTCTCCGCCGACGCGGAGAACGAGATCGCCGCCAGCCGCAAGATCGTCGAGTCGCTGGCGGAGGACGTCCGGCCGCACTACGGGGTGTCGACGGGGTTCGGGGCGTTGGCCACGCGGCACATTCCGCTGGATCGGCGGGCTGCGCTGCAGCGCAGCCTGGTGCGGTCGCACGCGGCGGGGTCGGGGCCGGAGGTGGAGCGCGAGGTCGTGCGGGCCCTGATGGTGCTGCGGCTCTCCACGCTGGCGACGGGCCGCACGGGCGTGCGGGTGGAGACCGCGCGCGTGTACGCCGCGATGCTGTCCGCCGGGATCACGCCCGTCGTGCACGAGTACGGGTCGCTGGGGTGTTCGGGTGACCTCGCGCCGCTCGCGCACTGCGCGCTGGCCGCCATGGGCGAGGGCACGGTCCGCGACGGGTCGGGTGAGCTGGTGCCCGCCGCGCAGGCGTTGGCCGCGGCGGGGATCACGCCGGTCGTCCTGGAGGAGAAGGAAGGTCTGGCGCTGATCAACGGCACCGACGGCATGCTGGGGATGCTGGTGCTGGCCTGCCATGACCTGCGACGGCTGTTGCGCAGCGCCGACCTCGCGGCGGCGATGAGCGTGGAGGCCCTGCTGGGCACGGATGCGGTGTTCGCTGCGGATCTGCAGGCGCTGCGTCCCCATCCCGGGCAGGCGGCGTCGGCGTCGAACATGCGGGTGCTGCTGGCGGGTTCCGCGGTCATGGCGAGCCACCGGACGCCGGAATGCACGCGCGTGCAGGATGCGTACTCGTTGCGATGTGCACCGCAGGTGCACGGTGCCGCCCGCGACACCGTGGCCCACGCGGAGTCGGTGGCCGGTCGTGAGCTGTCCGCCGCGGTCGACAACCCGGTGGTCACGGTGGACGGGCGGCTGGAGAGCAACGGCAACTTCCATGGCGCGCCGCTGGGTTACGTGCTGGATTTCCTGGCGATCGCGGTGGCGGATCTGGCGTCGATGAGTGAGCGGCGGACGGACCGGTTCCTGGATGTGGCGCGCAGTCAGGGGTTGCCGGCGTTCCTCGCCGATGATCCCGGCGTGGACTCGGGACACATGATCGCGCAGTACATGCAGGCTTCGGTGGTGGCGGAGCTGAAGCGGCTGGCGGTTCCCGCGTCGGTGGACTCGATTCCGACGAGTGCGATGCAGGAGGACCACGTCTCGATGGGATGGGCGGCGGCACGGAAGCTGCGTCGGGGGATCGACGGGTTGGCCCGGGTGCTGGGGGTCGAGCTGCTGACGGCGGCGCGGGCGCTGGATCTGCGGGCTCCGCTGGTGCCCGCGGCGGCGACCGGGGCGGTGCGTGACCTGGTGCGTGAGCAGGTTCCCGGGCCGGGCCCCGACCGCTACCTGGCCCCGGAGATCGAGGCGGCGGTGGAGCTGGTCGCGTCCGGTGCCGCCGTGGCGGCAGCGGAGACGGTCACCGGACCCCTGCACTGACCGAAGCTCGTCCGAGGCCCGAAGGAGGCCCGCCATGGAAGGCACCCGTCCCGTCCGAGCCGCCCGCGGCACGACCCTGACCGCACGCTCCTGGCAGACCGAGGCGCCGCTGCGGATGCTCTGCAACAACCTCGACCCGGAGGTGGCCGAGCGGCCCGACGATCTCGTCGTCTACGGCGGCACCGGCCGCGCGGCGCGGGACTGGGCGTCCTTCGACGCCATGGTGCGCACGCTCACGACGCTGGCCGACGACGAGACGATGCTGGTGCAGTCCGGCCGTCCGGTCGGGGTGCTGCGCACCCACGAGTGGGCGCCGCGGGTGCTGATCGCCAACTCGAACCTCGTCGGCGACTGGGCCACCTGGCCGGAGTTCCGGCGGCTGGAACGGCTCGGCCTCACCATGTACGGGCAGATGACGGCGGGGTCGTGGATCTACATCGGCACCCAGGGCATCCTGCAGGGCACCTACGAGACGTTCGCCGCCGTGGCCGCCAAGCGGTTCGGCGGCACGTTGGCCGGCACGCTCACCGTCACCGGGGGCTGCGGGGGCATGGGTGGTGCGCAGCCGCTGGCCGTCACCCTCAACGGCGGGGTCTGCCTGGTCGTCGACGTCGACGCGGCCCGGCTGCGCAGGCGGGTGGAGCACCGCTACCTCGACGAGCTGGCCACCGGCCTCGACGACGCGGTGGCCCGCTGCGAGGCGGCCCGCCGGGAACGCAGGGCGTGGTCGGTCGGGTTGGTCGGCAACTGCGCCGCGGTGCTGCCGGAACTGCTGCGCCGCGGCGTCGAGGTGGACGTCGTCACCGACCAGACCTCGGCCCACGACCCGCTGTCCTACCTGCCCGACGGTGTCGACCTCGAGGACTGGCCGGAGTACGCGGCCGCGAAGCCGGAGGAGTTCACCGAGCGGGCGCGCGAGTCGATGGCCCGCCACGTCGAGGCGATGGTGGGGTTCCTGGACGCGGGTGCCGAGGTGTTCGACTACGGCAACTCGTTGCGTGACGAGGCCCGCCAGGGCGGCTACGAGCGCGCGTTCGCGTTCCCCGGGTTCGTCCCGGCCTACATCCGGCCCCTGTTCTGCGAGGGGAAGGGGCCGTTCCGGTGGGCCGCGCTGTCGGGCGACCCGGCCGACATCCACGCCACCGACGAGGCCGTGCTGGAGCTGTTCCCCGACGACGACCGGCTGCACCGCTGGATCCGGGCGGCACGCGAGCGGGTGGCGTTCCAGGGGCTGCCGGCCCGGATCTGCTGGCTCGGGCAGGGGGAGCGCGACCGCGCCGGGCTGCGGTTCAACGACATGGTCGCCTCGGGCGCGCTGTCGGCGCCCGTCGTGATCGGCCGCGACCACCTGGACACGGGCTCCGTGGCCTCGCCCTACCGGGAGACCGAGGCGATGGCCGACGGCTCCGACGCGATCGCCGACTGGCCACTGCTCAACGCGCTGGTCACCACCGCGTCCGGGGCGAGCTGGGTGTCGATCCACCACGGCGGTGGCGTCGGGATCGGGCGGTCGCTGCACGCCGGGCAGGTCACCGTGGCCGACGGCACCGAGCTCGCCGCCCGCAAGATCGAGCGCGTTCTCACCAACGACCCGGCCAGCGGGGTGCTGCGCCACGTCGACGCCGGGTACGAGACGGCCGCCGAGGTGGCCCAGACCCACCACCTGCGCGTCCCGATGCAGGAACACGCATGACCGCCCAGCCCCCACCCGGGTTGCAGCAAAGCCACGTTGCGGCAACGAGATGGCATGAAAGTGGCTTTGCTGCAACGGGGGCGGCCGCCTTCGACGCCCTCTGGGGCGAGCTCGCGCCGGTCGGGCGCCACGCGCGGACCGGCGGGTACCGGCGCTTCGCGTGGACAGCGGCGGACGCGGCGCTGCGGGAGTGGTTCGTGGGTGCGGCGCAGCGGCGCGGGCTCGACGTCACCTCCGACCGGGCGGGGAACCTCTGGGCGTGGTGGGGCGATCCCGACGCCGACGGGCCCGGGCTGGTGGTCGGCAGCCACCTCGACTCGGTGCCCGACGGCGGGGCGTTCGACGGTCCGCTCGGGGTGGTGTCGGCGCTGGCGGCTCTGGACGTGCTGCGCGCCGCGGGCCGGCGACCGCGGCGGCCGCTGGGCGTCGCCGTCTTCTCCGACGAGGAGGGCGCGCGGTTCGGGGTGGCGTGCGCCGGGAGCCGGATCATCACCGGGGCGCTCCCGCCCGACCGCGCCCGCTCGCTCACCGACGCGGACGGCACCACCATGGCCGAGGCGATGGCCGCCGGCGGCCACGACCCGCACCAGGTCGGCCCCGACGCCGAGACGCTGCGCCGCATCGGGACCTTCGTCGAGCTGCACGTCGAGCAGGGCAAGGGCCTGGTCGACGCGGAGCACGGCGAGGGTGCCGCCGTCGGCGTGGCGAGCGCGATCTGGCCGCACGGGCGGTGGCGGCTCGACCTGCGCGGCCGCGCCGACCACGCCGGCACCACCCGGCTGGCCGACCGCGACGACCCGATGCTCGCGCTGGCCGCGGCGGTGGCCACCGCACGGAGTGCGGCGGAACGGCACGAGGCCCTGGCCACGATCGGCAAGCTGCGGGTGGAACCGAACGGGGTGAACGCCATCCCGTCGGCCGTCACGGCGTGGCTGGACGCGCGCGGGCCTGCGGAGCGCGGCGTGCGGTCGGTGGTCGCAGCGGTCGGCGCGGCGGCCGGAGCCGACCCGCTGGAGGAGTCCTTCACCCCGGCGACGGACTTCGACGTGGTCCTGCGTGACCGGCTCGCCGTCCTGCTCGGTGAGGTCCTGTTCGGCGACGCCGGGCGGCCCGCGCCAGTGCTGCCGACCGGGGCGGGCCACGACGCCGGGATCCTCTCCGCCGCCGGTGTGCCCACGGCGATGCTGTTCGTGCGCAACCCGACGGGCGTGTCCCACTCGCCGCACGAGCACGCCGAGACCGATGACTGCCACCGCGGCGTCGCGGCCCTCGCCCGGGTCGTGGAGGAGCTGGGGTGACCCCACCGTCGACCCGGCCCCCGCTGGGGCGGTCGTTCTGGTGCGAGCTGGCCTGGCTCGCACCGGGTCCGGTGCCCCGGGTCCGCATCGCCGTCGCCGACGGCCGGATCGCCGCGGTCGAGACCGGGGTGGCGCCCGAACCGGGCGACGGGCGGCTGCCCGGTCTCGTGCTGCCCGGGTTCGCCAACGCCCACAGCCACGCCTTCCACCGGGCCCTGCGCGGCCGCACCCACGACCGGGGCGGCACGTTCTGGACGTGGCGCAGGCGGATGTACGCCGTCGCGGCCCGGCTGGACCCGGACTCCTACCTCGCGCTGGCCCGGGCGGCGTACGCGGAGATGGCGCTGGCCGGCGTCACCGCCGTCGGCGAGTTCCACTACCTGCACCACGGCCCGGGCGGTGTGCCGTACGCCGATCCGAACGAGATGGGGCACGCGCTGATCCGGGCGGCCGCCGAGGCCGGTGTGCGGCTCACGCTGCTCGACACCTGCTACCTGTCCGGGGGGCTGGACGACGCCGGCCACACCGCGCCTGACGAGGTGCAGGCCCGGTTCTCCGACGGGGACGCGGCCGGCTGGGCCGCCCGGCTCGCCGGGCTCGCCGACGGCGCCCCGCTCGCCGACGGCGCGGTGCGCATCGGCGCCGCGATCCACTCGGTCCGCGCGGTCCCCGCGGCGCAGCTGCCGCTCGTCGTGGCGGCCGCCGCCGACCGCCCGCTGCACGTGCACCTGTCCGAGCAGCCCGGGGAGAACGCGGCGTGCCAGGCGTTCTACGGCGCCACGCCCACGCAGCTGCTCGCCGGGCACGGCGTGCTCGGTGCCGCCACGACGGCCGTCCACGCCACCCACCTGACCGGGCGGGACATCGCGCTGCTCGGCGGCTCGCGCACCACCGTCTGCGCGTGCCCGAGCACCGAGGCGGACCTCGCCGACGGGATCGGCTCGTTCCGGGCGCTCCGCGACGCCGGCTCGCCGCTGGCGGTGGGCAGCGACCAGCACGTCAGCACCGATCTGCTGGCCGAGGCCCGGCTGGTGGAGTCGCACGAGCGGCTCGCGCGCGGGGAGCGGGGCCGGTTCCCGCCCGCCGAGCTGGTCGACGCCCTCACCGCGGCGGGTCACGCCTGCCTCGGCCGGCCGGACGCCGGCCGGATCGCCCCGGGGCAGCTGGCCGACCTGGTCGCCGTGCGCCTCGACGGTCCCCGCACCGCGGGAGCCGCTCCCGAGCAGGTGGTGCTGGTGGCCGGCGCTGGGGACGTCGACACCGTGGTGGTCGACGGCGTGCCGGTCGTGACGGGTGGCGTCCACCGCCTCGGCGACGTCGGCGCACTTCTCCGCAAAGCGATCGAGCCCCTCTGGAGTACGGGATGAACACCGGCGCGGTGGCCCATGGCGCAACGTTGATCACCGGCGTGGGTGAGCTCGTCACCAACGATCCGTCGCTCGGAGCCGGTCCACTCGGGCTCGTGCCCGATGCCGCTCTCGTGGTGCAGGGCGGTGCGGTGGCCTGGGTCGGCCCGGCCGTCGCGGCTCCCGCCGCGGACGAGCGCGTCGACGTCGGCAGCCGGGCCGTGCTGCCCGGGTTCGTCGACAGCCATGCCCACCTCGTGTTCGGCGGGGAGCGCTCCGCGGAGTTCGAGGCCCGGATGTCCGGTGTCCCGTACGACGGCGGTGGGATCGCCTCGACCGTCCGGGCCACCCGCGAGGCGGACGAGGATCAGCTGCGCGCGCGCCTGCGGGGGCTCGTCGCGGAGATGCGCGCCCAGGGCACGACCACCGTCGAGATCAAGAGCGGGTACGGGCTGACCGTGGCCGACGAGGAGCGCGCCCTGCGGCTCGCCCGGGAGGTCACCGACGAGACGACCTTCCTCGGCGCGCACGTCGTGCCCGCGGAGTACGCGGGCCGGGTCGACGAGTACGTCGCGCTGGTCACCGGTCCGATGCTGGCGGCCTGTGCCCCGCACGCGCGCTGGATCGACGTGTTCTGCGAACCCGCGTCACCGCACGCCTTCGACGGCGCGGCCTCCCGCGCGGTGCTGACGGCCGGCCGGGACGCCGGGCTCGGCCTGCGGGTGCACGGCAACCAGCTGGGCCCGGGGCCGGGCGTGCAGCTCGCGGTGGAGCTGGGCGCCGCCAGCGTCGACCACTGCACCCACCTGACCGGGGCCGACGTCGCGGCCCTCGCGTCGGGCATCACGGTCGCGACGCTGCTCCCCGGCGTCGAGTTCTCGACCCGCCAGCCCTACCCCGACGCCCGCCGCCTGCTCGACGCCGGTGTCACCGTCGCGCTGGCCACCGACTGCAACCCCGGCACGTGCTTCTCCTCGTCCATGGCGCTGTGCGTGGCGCTGGCGGTCCGGGAGATGGCGATGACCCCGGCGGAGGCCGTACTGGCGGCCACCGCCGGTGGCGCGGCGGCGCTGCGCCGCGACGACGTCGGCCACCTGGGTGTCGGTGCCCGCGCCGACCTGGCCGTGCTCGACGCGCCGTCCTACCGGTATCTGGCATATCGGCCCGGTGTCCCGCTCGCCGGCACGCTCGACGTCACCTGATCGACCTGGATCAGGCGTTCCGGGAAACCCTGAGAATCCTGTGAACCGCCGGAACCACCCTCACGTGATCACCACCGGGCGCTGCGACAAGGCGCGCCCGTCGGTGCACGGCGACCGGCCGCGATCCCGCGGAGGCCCGTGTTCTCGACCTGATCACGAGGAGTTCCCATGGGTCCGCACGCTGCTCGGCGGTTCACCGTCGGCCTGATGTTCGCCGCGATCGGCCTGGTCTCGGCCTGTTCGGTGCCCGGAGTCTCCGTCACCCCGGCCGCCGCCAACGTGCCGTCCGCCCAGGTCCCGGCCGCGCAGGTCCCGGCGGCCCAGGACACGTCCGGGCTGGTGCCGCTGGCGCCGCCGGTGACCGTGGTGGAGCAGGGCGCGCCGGCCACCCACCACTCCACCGCGAAGGCCCCCAAGGCCGCTGCGGCTCCCGCGCCGAGTGGCTACGACAGCGGGACGAAGTCCTACTCCGGGTCCAGCGGCGACGCGGTGAACTGCGGCAAGGTCGGCCCCAAGGGCGGCAAGCAGGTGGACCTGATCGCCGAGGAGACCTCGGCCGGCATCGTCGGGTGCACCGAGGCGATCGACGTCATCACCGAGTACTACCAGGAGGCCCCGACGAAGTCGCAGGGCACGGCGCACGTCCTCAACGTGCAGGGGTGGAACTGCCTGGCCGACACCGGCGCGTACGGCAGCGGGTCGATCGGTTGCGACAAGAACGGCTTCGCCTTCCGCACCAAGCCGTGACCCGGGAGCGCTGACCTCTCACCCGGGGTCACCGGATGTGAGATGCGCATCACGGGTCGGCGACCCGCGGAGGCCGACCTGCTCAGATCGTCGGAACACGCACTGCGACCTGCCTCCACACCGCCGTCGGGCTCGTCCCCGGTGTGTGCCGTCAGCGCCGGCATCGACCGGCAGGTGGATGGTGGTGGGTGTGGACCTGGACACGGTGACGGAGATCCGGAGCGCCCGGGAGCTCGACGGGTGGCGACCGGGTGATGCGTGGCTGGCGGGCGGGACGTTCCTGTTCTCCGAGCCGCAGCCGCACCTCACCCGGCTGCTGGACCTGAGCGACATGGGGTGGGCTCCGCTGGAGGTGACGGACCGTGGCCTGGAGATCGCGGCGACGTGCACCGTCGCCGAGCTGGCGCGGTTCGTCCCGCCCGCCGGGTGGACCGCGGTCCGGCCGGCGACGGGCCCGTCCCTGGTCGAGCAGTGCTGCCACTCGTTCGTCGCCTCGTTCAAGATCTGGACGATGGCCACGGTGGGCGGCAACATCTGCAACGCGCTGCCCGCGGGCCCGATGATCTCCCTGACCGCGGCGCTGGAGGGCACCGCCACCCTGGTCGCACCCGACGGTGCCCGGCGGTTCGTGCCGGTCGCCGACGTCGTCACCGGGGTGGGCACCACGGTGCTGTCGGACGGAGAGCTCCTCCGGTCGGTGACCCTGCCGACCTCCGCGCTGCGGAGCACGACGGCGTTCCGCCAGGCCTCGCTGTATCCCGTCGGGCGGTCCGGGGCCCTGCTCATCGGGCGGCTCGACCCGCTCGAGGGCTCGCTCACCCTCACCGTCACCGCGTCGACGGTCCGGCCGGTGCAGCTGCGCTTCGGCCGGGTTCCGGACGCGGGCACCCTCGCCGCCGCCGTGGCGGAGGCGATCCCGGCGCAGGCCTACGTCGACGACGTCCACGGGCTACCGGCCTGGCGGCGGCACATGACGCGGCGGCTGGCCGAGGAGATCCGCCGCGAGCTGGAGGAGGGGACCCGCTGATGGCCGTAGTGGTGAACGGGCACGAGTTCGCGGAGCGGCCCCGGCCGGGCCAGTGCCTGCGAACCTACCTGCGGGAGCGCGGCTGGTTCGGGGTGAAGAAGGGCTGCGACGCGGGGGACTGCGGCGCCTGCACCGTGCACGTCGACGGGGAGCCGGTGCACAGCTGCGTCTACCCGGCACACCGCGCGCAGGGACGCGAGGTCACCACGATCGAGGGGCTGGCAGCCGGCGGCGAGCTGCACCCGGTGCAGCAACGGTTCCTGGACGCGCAGGGCTTCCAGTGCGGGTTCTGCACGGCCGGGTTCATCATGACCACCGCGGCCCTGGACGAGGAACAGCTGGACGACCTGCCGCGCGCGTTCAAGGGCAACCTGTGCCGCTGCACCGGCTACCGCGCGATCGAGGACGCCGTGCGTGGGGTCCGGCGTGTCGACGAGCCCGCCCCGGGGCAGGCCGTGGGCTGCAGCGTGGCCGCCCCAGCCGGGCCACAGATCGTCACCGGGACCGCCCGCTACACGTTCGACGTCGAGGTTCCTGGGCTGCGCCACATCAAGCTCCTGCGCTCCCCGCACGCCCACGCGCGGATCGCCGGCATCGACACGGGGCCGGCCATGGCGGTGCCGGGGGTGGTCGCCGTCCTCACCCGCCATGACGCCCCGACCGGCCTGTTCTCCTCGGCTCGCCACGAGCACCCGGAGGAGGACCCCGCCGACACCCGGGTGGTGGACGACGTGGTTCGCCACATCGGGCAGCGCGTCGCCGTGGTGGTGGCCGAGACCGAAGCCGCGGCCGCTGAGGGCTGCCGCCGGGTCCGCGTGGACTACGAGGTGCTGCCCGCCGTGACCGACCCGGAGCGGGCCATGTCGCCGGGCGCGCCCGTCATCCACCCGGGGAAGGGCCCGGAGACCCGGATCGCCCGGCCGCAGGACAACGTCGTCGGCGAGATGCACGAGGAGATCGGCGACGTCGAGCAGGCGTTCGCGCAGGCCGACGTGGTCTACGAGGGGACCTTCGGCTCGCAGCGGGTGCAGCCGGCGCACCTGGAGACCCACGGAGCCGTCGCCTGGTTCGAGGAGGACGGCAGGCTCACCGTTCGCAGCAGCACGCAGACGCCGTTCCTGACCCGCCGGGTCCTGTGCGACCTGTTCGACCTGCCGGAGGACCGGCTGCGCGTGGTCGCCGGGCGCGTCGGCGGCGGCTTCGGCGGGAAGCAGGAGATGCTGGTGGAGGACGTCGTGGTGCTCGCCGCGCTGCACACCGGCGGTCCGGTGAAGCTCGAGTACACCCGCGACGAGCAGTTCACCGCGTCCACCACCCGCCACCCCTTCTCCGTCCGCATGACGGTGGGCGGGCGCCGCGACGGCACGCTCACCGGCATGGCGCTGCGGGTCGTCGCGGACGCGGGCGCCCACGGCAACCACTCGCCGTCGGTGCTGTTCCACAGCTGTTCGGAGCCACTGGCGCTCTACCGCTGCCCGAACCGCAGGGTGGACGGCTTCGCCGTCTACACCACCACCGTCCCCTCCGGTGCGTTCCGCGGCTACGGGCTCAGCCAGGTGACGTTCGCCGTGGAGTCGGCGCTGGACGAGCTGGCGCGGCGGCTGGGCATCGAGCCGGCCGCGTTCCGCGAACGCAACATCATCGCCCCGGGTGATCCCGTGGTCGATCCCGGCGGCCCGAAACAGGACCTGGAGATGGGCAGCTACGGGCTCGACCAGTGCCTCTCGGTCGTCCGGGACGCCGCCGCCGACGACACGGCAGGCGCGCCGGCACCCGATGGCTGGCTGGTCGGGCACGGCATGGCGCTGTCCATGATCGCCACCGGGCCCCCCGGTGGCCACTTCGCCGACGCCCGACTCACGCTGCTGGAGGACGGCCGTTACGACCTGGCCGTCGGCAGCGTCGAGTTCGGCAACGGCCTCGCCACCGTGCACAGCCAGATCGCGGCCGCCACCCTGGGCACCACGGTGGACCACATCGGCGTCCGGCAGGCCGACACCGACGTCGTCGGCCACGACACGGGTGTCTTCGCCTCCGCGGGCATCGTCGTCGGGGGCAAGGCGGTGCTGCGCGCGGCCGAGGCCCTGCGGGCGGCGCTGCTCGCCGGTGCGGCCGCCTGCACCGGAACCGACCCGGGCCGGTGCCACCTGGAGCCGGACGCCGTGAACTGCGGGGGCCAGCGGCTGCCGTTGACGAAGCTGTGGGCGGCGATGCGCGACACCGGGCACGAACCGGCCGCGGACGGCCACTCGGACGGCACCCCGCGCTCGGTGGCCTTCAACGCGCAGTGGTTCCGCGTCGCGGTCGACCCGGACACCGGGGAGATCCGGATCCTGCGCAGCGTCCACGCCGCCGACGCCGGCGTCGTCATGAACCCGCTCCAGCTGCGCGGCCAGGTGGAGGGCGGGGTCGCCCAGGCCCTCGGCGCCGCCCTGTACGAGCAGGTCCGGATCGAGGAGAACGGGCAGGTCAGCACCCCGGACTTCCGCCGCTACCACCTGCCCGCCTTCGCCGACGTGCCGCGCACGGAGGTCCACTTCTCCCGCACCGCCGACGCGATGGGCCCGCTCGGGGCGAAGTCGATGAGCGAGAGCCCCTTCATCCCCGTCGCACCGGCGCTGGCCAACGCGCTGCGGGACGCGACCGGCGTCCGCTTCACCCGGCTCCCGTTCACCCGCGACAGGGTGTGGCTGACCTACGGGGACGCCGTGGGTGAGGCGGCCGAGGGTCAGCCGTGACCCGCGTCCGGTCGCCGGTCCATCCGCCGTGACAGGTGCGCGAAAGCGGCAGGCGCGACGCCGTGCACGCGCGCGCCGACGGTGAGCCAGCGCGGCACGAACACCTCGGCCCGGTCGCGACGCACCGCGTCGACCAGCGCGCCGGCCACCCGCTCCGGACTGACCGGACGCGGGAAGCGCCGGTGGTAGGGCTGCCCGCGCCGCTCGTAGTACGGGGTCGTGACGGCGCCGGGCAGGACGGTGGTGACGCCGATGTCCGACTCCACGCGCAGTGCGTCGGCGAACCCGCGCAGGCCTGCCTTGGTGGCCGAGTACGCGGCCTCGTACGCCACCCCGATCGCCGCGACGGAGGCGACGAACACCACGTGGCCGCGGGCGGTGCGCAGCGTCGGCACCAGGGCCCGGGTGAGCTGCACGGGAGCGACGAGGTTGACGGTCAGCAGCTCGTCGACGACCTCGGCGGGGGTGTCGGCCAGCGGGCCGGCAGCGCCGACCCCGGCGCCGTGGACCAGCAGCTGCGCCCAGCCGTCCGCGGCGTCGGACACGGCCGCGACCCCGGCGGGGTCCCGCAGGTCCGCCACCAGCGCGCGGCCCCCGCAGCGGAGGGCGACGGCGTCGAGCCGGGCCCGGTCCCGGCCCACGAGCAACAGCCGGCAGCCGTGGTGGGCGAGGCGCTCCGCCACCGCGGCCCCGATTCCGGACGAGGCACCGGTTACCACGGCGTTGCGGGGCAGCGAGGTCATCCGCAGCAGAGGGACGTCATCGGGCGACGGGTCCCGCGCCGCGGCGCATCACGAGCGGGCGGTCGGCCAGGATCTCCCGGCGCTGCAGCAGGTGGTGGCCGCGCACGGCGATCAGCGCGATCGAGCCGATGACCACGGCTGCGGCGAGGTACTGGCCCATGAGCAGCGACGGGGAGCTGTCCAGCCGCTCGCCGAGCCAGCTCACGCCGATGAGGACCCCGATCACCGGGTCGACACTCGTGATCACGGCCACGGCCGGTGCCACGAGCTGCCCGGCCTGGAAGGTGTTCTGGCTCAGCAGGAAGCCCATCGGGCCGATGATGCAGACCACGTACAGCACCGGGTGGCGGAACGGTTCGTCCAGCCCGACCCGCAGCTGCCCGGTGATGACCTTCATCAGCCCGGCGGTGACGCCGTAGAGGACGCCGGTGGCCAGCGCCAGTGCCAGCACCCGCGACGAGTGCTCCACGGTGGCCGCGTAGAACACGCAGCCGAGCACCAGTACGGCCAGTGCTATCGCCAACGGCAGGCCGGCCATGAGGTTGAACTCGCCGTCGGTGCTGCCTTCGGTGGGCCGGGCGAGCAGCAGGAACGCCGAGAGCCCGGCCGCGCAGAGCAGCGCACCGAGCAGGATCAGCGCGTCGGGCCGCCGCCCGTTCATCAGCGCGGCGAACACGGAGGCGAAGGCGACCCCGGTGACGAGCAGCGGCTGCACCACCGCGAGCGGCCCGAAGGCCAGCGCGACGATCTGCAGGGCGAGGGCGACGATCGTGGCCACCAGGCCGAGCAGCCACATCGGACGGGCAAGCAGCTCGACGATCAGCCGCGGGCTGAGGGTCGGAGCGACCGCCACCTCGTGCGTCGCCCGTTGCTGCGCGGCGCTGGCCAGCCCGAACCCGGCAGCGCCCAGCACTGCGGCCGGCACGGCGATCACCAACGCTGTTCCCGAGTCCATCACCACCTCCAGCCCCCAGCCCCCTCAGTCAACTCGGTCCACACGACCCTGCACAGCGCTTAACGACGCCCTGACCCGGTCGGGAATTCCCCCGATCTCGGGTATCAGCCCTGGATCAGCGGTGATCCCGATCGCTGTGGTGCGGCCCCAGTGGAGCGCGCCGACGGCCAGCCCCACCCCGTCGGCCAGCGGCAGCACCGGGTACACCTCGCGGATCAGGCCGCCGCGCGAGTGCAACGGGCGCCGCGAGCCCGGCATGACCGAGGCCAGTGCGTGGAAGAACCGCCGCCCGTAGGCGAGGCGCACCAGCTGGGCCTGCAGCCGCCACGGTAGCAGTCCGAGCACGCGCAGCACTGCGGCCGCACCATCGGGCTGCCCGGCCGACGAGCCCGCTGCCAGCGCTTTCTCCACCCGCGCGACGCGTTCGGCCGGGGACATCGGGCCGGTCGGCAGGTCGATCGAGACGGCTGCGGTGCGGTTGCCCAGCGCGCGGCTGCCCACCGTGGCGCTGGTGCGGGTGGTCATCGGCACCATGGTGCGCACCGCCACGGGCACGGCCTGCGGGTCGCGCTCGGTGAGCAGCGTGTGCAGGGTCTCGGCCACGACGGCCAGCAACAGGACGGTGGTGCCGACGCCGTGCGCCCGCGCCGCCGCACGCACCTGCGCGCCGTCCAGGCACACGCCGGCGCGCCGGTGGGCCGTGCCGGCGACGCGCCCTGCCAGCGGTGACGCCCCGGCGCCACCGGCGAGGGCGAGGCTCGCGACCCCCCGGACGACCACGGCGGCGCGGCGGAGCCGGTGGGCCACGCCCGCCGGCTCGTCCGGGGTGCCCCGGGGCCGGTCGGGGGTGGCCGGGGTGATCTCGTCGCTCAGCAGCCGGATCAGCGCGTCGGTGACGGCGAGGCCGTCACCCAGCGCGTGGTGCACCTTGGCCAGCACGGCGATCTCGCCGGCCGCCCGGTCGCGGGCCACCTGCAGCTCCCACCCGGTCGCCACCGGGTCGACCACCGTGGCGAAGAACGCCGTGAGGGCGTCGTCCCAGGTGGGGGCGGTGCCGTCGGCCCCGATCTCGACGATGCCGGGCCGCACGTGCCGGCCGGGGTCGGGCGTGTCGTCGTCGAGCCAGCGCAACGGCCGTCCGGGCCGGGGGCGCAGCAGGCGCCGGCGCAGCAGCGGGATGTCAGGGACCCGGTCGCGGATGAGTCCGGCCAGTGCCCCGGGCCAGTCGTCGCGGCCGTCGGGGTCCTCGATGAGGATGCGCGCGCCCACCTGCTGGGGTACTTCGGGCGTTGCGGCGTGCAGGAACAACGCGTCCTGCGAGCGCACCCGCGGGTGCCGTGGGCCCGGCGTGGCCCGGGGCTGCGCCCGGAGCCGGGCGAGGTCGGCGAGCGCCGCGACGTCGGCGGTGAGGTCGGTGCCGTCGAGGCGGGCGAGCAGTGACGCGACGAGGGCCTCGCGGTGGCCGTCGCGGGCGAGGTCGGCGAGCGCCGCCGTGAGGTCGGCGGGTGCCGGGCACACGCGGGCGAGCCCGGCGTCGGCGAGCAGCGCGGCGGTCGCGCGCCCGTGCCCGGCGATCGGTGCGAACAGCAGGAGCGGGCGTGCGCACGCGAGCGCCTCGAGCGTGGTGGCGCCGCCGGCGTTGGCCACGACGACGTCGCAGTCCCGGGTGGCCGCAGCGGGGTCGTCGACCCAGTCGACCACCCGCATCGCCGCCCCGCGCGGGTGGGCGCGGCCGACGGCGCACAGCCTGCGCCGCACAGCGGCGTTGCGGCCGCTGCTCACGAGTACGTCCGCACCGGCGTCGAGGACGGCGGCGCACGCCGCCGCGACGTCGCCGAACGCCATCGAGCCGCAGGACACGTACACCTGCGGGCGCGCTCGGGCAGCCTCGACGGGTGGTGGGGTGAACCGGCTCGAGACGGGCAGGGCCGCCACCCGGACCCGGGCGTCCGGGGCGGCGCGGCGCACCAGTGCCGCCGCCGCGCCGGTGGACACCAGGTGCAGGTCCAGGCCGGGGTCCACCCAGAGCGGGTGCGGCGCCGGGTCGGCCATCACGGCGACGGCGGGCATCGGCAGCCTGCCGCGGCGGCGCAGCGCGCCGAGTCCCGTGATGCCCTCGGGGAAGGTGGCCACGACGAGGTCGGGGGAGTGGCGGGCCAGCTGCCGCGCGAGGCCGCGGCCGCTCCACGCCCCGATCACGGCTCGGGTGCCTGCGCGGAACGGGCGCACGTGCCAGAGCAGCCAGAAGTACAGCTCGTAGAGCCAGGAGAACCGCCGCATGCAGCCGGCGTAGATCGCCCGGAAGACGGGCCCGGTGCCCCGGCCCATCCCGTCGAGGGTGTCGGTCCACACGACCTCGACGCCCGGCCACGCGCGCCGGGCCCGTTCCTCGACGGCCCGGGCGGCGGCGTGGTGGCCCTCGCCGATGCCGCCGGTGACCAGCAGGACCCGTCGCGGGTGTGCCGGGCCGGGCGCCGGGGCGGGTCCGGTCCGGGTGCTCGTCGCCGTGGTCGTGGGGGTGTCCGTGTTCATGCCACCCCACCGGGGAGTCGATGCGCCGCTAGCGTGCGCTTGTGGACGATGCAGGAGGAGCGGGTGGGTCGGGCGGCCCGGCGCGGGTGCTGCTGCTCTCCGCGCCGGTCGGCGAGGGGCACGTCGCCGCCGCGCGGGCACTGGCGGCGCGGATGCGCGTGCTCTGGCCGGACGCCGAGGTGCTCGAGGTCGAGAGCACCGGCCGCGGGTCGCGGGACGCTCTGCTGCGGGTCTCCTACCGGCTGACCCTGCGGTTCGTCCCGCGGCTCTACGGGATCGGCTACGACCTGCTGGTCCGGTTCCCGAAGGCCGCCGAGGTGTTCAAGGCGATGTCCGCAGGCGGCATCGGCCGGTCGCTCGAACCGGTCATCGCGGCGGCGTCGCCCGACCTGGTCATCTCGACCTACCCGATGATCTCCGGAGGGCTGGCCTGGCTGCGGCGGCGGGGCCGGCTGCCGGGCCGCGCGGTCGCGGTGGTGACCGACGTGGCCGTGCACCCGTTCTGGGTGTGGCCCGACCTCGACGAGACCTGGACGCTGCTGCCCGCCTCCCGGGAGCAGGCGCGGGCCGTCGCTCCGCTGGCGGAGGTGCGGGTGGTGCCCGCGGCGGTCGACCGGCGCTTCCGGCCGGGTGACCCGAGCGCGGCCCGGGCCGCCACCGGCCTGCGCACGGACGCGTTCGTCGTGCTGGTCACCGGGGGGTCGCTGGGCTTCGGAGGCCTCGAGCGGGTGGTGGATGCGGTACTGGCCGGTGGGGAGGACGTGCAGGCGGTGGTCCTGTGCGCCCGCAACGAGCGGCTGCGGGCCCGGCTGCTCGCGCGCGGGCTGCCGTCCGACCGGCTGGTCGCCCGCGGCTGGACCGACCGGGTGGCCGAGGAGATCACCGCGGCGGACCTCGTGGTCACCACGGCGGGCGGGGTGATCGCGACCGAGGCCCTGGCCGTCGGGCGTGCCGTGCTGTTCGCCGCCCCCATCCCCGGCCATGGGCGGGCCGGAGCGGCGATGACGGCGGCGGCCGGGCTCGCGGTGGTCTGCCGGACCCCCGCCGAGGTGACCGCCGCGGTGCGCAGGCTCCGGGAGGACCCCGGCGCGCGGGCGGCACTGGCCGCCCGCGCGGCCGAGTTCGGCCGCGCCGATCTCGACGACGAGCTGGCCGCGCTCGCCCTGCGGGTCTGACCGCTGGGCGGTGCGCGGCCGGAGCGGCGTCAGGCCGCGGCGGGTGCGCCGATCCGCAGCCGGATGCCCTCGCCCGCCAGCGACCGGCGGAACCACCAGAGCGACAGCCCGATGCCCAGCGCCACCATCGAGTACGACCCGGCGGTGGAGACCACGAGGTAGTTGCCGACGGTCTGGGTGGCGAGCACGGCGAGCGTGGTGGCGCCGTTCACCAGGAACACGCACGCCCACAGCAGCGACACGCGCTTGAAGAAGCGCTTGATGCGCGGGTGCCCGGTCAGTGCCTCCGGGAACGGGCAGAAGTCGTCGGCCAGCTTCGCCAGCAGCGGACGCTCGAAGCCCAGGGTGACGAGCAACGCCACGGCGAACACGAAGTTCTGCACCGTGGGCTGCAGGAAGTAGAGGAAGGCGCTGCCCGTCCACAGGCCCACCACGGTGCGCACGACCAGCAGCATCGTGCTCATGAGCAGGACCACCGGGACCCGCTGGCGCATGACCAGCCTGCGGCCGATCGCCAGCCCGGACCAGCCCAGCGCGGCGTACAGCCCTGCGTCGAACCCGGCCTGGGTGAACAGCACCCAGAACAGGGCCAGCGGGATCAGTGTGGACTCCAGCAGCGGGATGCCCGCATGCCGTAACAACGACCCGACCGGGGGAAGGTGGACCGTAATGCGGTGTTGCAACATGCTCTGCCTCTCCGGCTGACCACGGGGTGCAAGCAGTGTAGTGACACCGGTAACGAGGCGATAACGGGCTCATCGTCCGATTCGACCGGCCCCCCGCAATCAGGTACCCGCTGCGGCGCGCAGCGACTCGCGCAGCGAGCCGAGAGTTGCGAAGACCGCCGAGGGCTCGTACCCGCAGTGGGCCATGCAGTTCTCGCAGCGCGGGTCGTTGCCCCGTCCGAAGGCCGACCAGTCCGTGTCCTCCACCAGTTCCTTGTAGGTCTGCACGTAGCCGTCGTCGAGCAGGTAGCAGGGGCGCTGCCAGCCCAGCAGCGAGTAGGACGGGATCGCCCACGCGGTGCAGGCGAGGTCGACCTTGCCCTCGAGGAAGTCGAGGAAGATCGGGGAGTGGTTGAGCCGCCACTTCTTGCGCCTGCCCCCGTCGAAGGCCTTGCGGAACAGCTCGCGGGTCTGCTCGACGCCCAGCCAGTGCTCCTGGTCGGGGGCCTTCTCGTAGGCGTAGGCCGGCGAGATCTGCATGTTGTCGATGCCGAGCTCGTCGTTGAGGTAGTCGAGGACGTCGATCACGTCCTGCGGCGTGTCGGTGTTGAAGAAGGTGGTGTTCGTGTTGACCCGGAACCCCTTCTCCTTCGCCAGCTTGATCGCGTCGACCGCCTGGTCGAACACCCCGTCCTTGCACACCGAGGCGTCGTGGCGGTCGCGCAGGCCGTCGATGTGCACCATCCACGCGAAGTTCTTGTGCGGGGTGAAGCGGTGCAGGTGCTTGGGCAGCAGCACCGCGTTCGTGCAGAGGAAGACGATCTTCCCGCGGGCGAGCAGCTGACGGACGATCTCGTCGATCTCCTTGTGCATCAGCGGCTCGCCACCGGCGATGGAGACCATCGGCGCGCCGCTCTCCTCGATGGCGCCGACCGCCTGCTCGACGGACATCCGCTGCTTCAGCAGCGACGCGGGCTGTTCGATCTTCCCGCAGCCGGCGCACTTGAGGTTGCACGCGAACAGCGGCTCCAGCTCGACCAGGAGCGGGAACTTCTCCACCCGCTTGATCTTCTGCTTCATCAGGTACGTGGCGAGTCGAATGGACTGGCGCATGGGCATGGGCATGGTCAGCTCACCTCCTTGGGCAGGGTGAATGTGATGGACTCGGTCCCGGTGGTGGCCGTCGTGACGGTCACCGGTCCGAGACCGGACAGGCAGGACACCACGTCGTCGACGAGGTGGTCGGGCGCGGACGCACCGGCGGTGACACCGACGCGGTGCACCCCGGCGAGCCAGCGCAGGTCGAGCTCGCCGACGTCGTCGACGAGGTGGGCAGGCACGCCGTCGCGGCCGGCGACCTCCGCCAGCCGTCGCGAGTTCGAGGAGTTGGGCGAGCCGACCACCAGCACCAGGTCCGCGGTGGCGGCGACGGCGCGCACCGCGCGCTGGCGGTTGGTCGTGGCGTAGCAGATGTCGTCGCGCCGGGGCCCGGCCAGGCCGGGGAACCGCCCGCGCAGCACGTCGGCGATCTCCTCGGCCTCGTCGACGGCGAGCGTGGTCTGCATCGCGTACGCCACCCGGCCCGCGTCGCGGGGCTGCACCGTCCTGGCGGCGGCGACGTCCTCGACCACGACGACGTCGTCCGGCGCCTCCCCGACGGTGCCCTCGACCTCCTCGTGCTCGGAGTGGCCGATCAGGAAGACGGTGTTGCCGCGGTCGGAGTACCGGCGGACCTCGGTGTGCACCTTGGCGACCAGCGGACAGGTCGCGTCGATCACCGACAGGTCGCGCACCCTGGCCTGGTCGCGTACCGCGGGGGCGACCCCGTGGGCGGCGAGCACGGCGACCGCTCCGCGCGGGATCTCCTCGACCTCCTGGACGAACACCGCGCCGCGGCTCTCCAGCCCGCGCACCACGTGGGCGTTGTGCACGATCTGGCGGCGCACGTAGACCGGCGCCCCGAAGCGGACCAGCGCCCGGTCGACGACCTCGATGGCGCGCTCGACCCCCGCGCAGAACGACCGCGGCTCGGCGAGCTCGACGGTCCGCGGCCCGGTGGCGGCCAGCCAGTCGCGCAGCGCGGGCGCCGCGCGGCGCAGGCACCGCAGGGCGGCCACTCCGCGCACGACCGTGCCGGGGCGGTACAGGGCCGCCGACGGCGTGTCGACCACGGCGCGGACCACCGCGAACGGTCCACCGCCTGCTCCGGCCGCGAGCCAGGCCGACTCGGTGTCGACGGTCAGCGCGCCGCTGCGGGCGAGCTCGGCGCGGCGGGCCCCGTCCACCACGACGGGGCTGGAGAGGACCGGGCCGACGTGGACGCGCAGCCCGCACCGGCGCAGTGCCGCCGCCAACGGGGCCGCGGTCGGCACCGGGACGGGGTCGTGCCCGTCGCGCCGCACCTCGTCGGCGACCACGAGGTCGCCGGGGCGCAGCCGGTCGTCGAGCGCGCCGGCGACCCCCACGACGAGGACGGGACGCGGCCCGGTCGCCGCGAGCGCGGCCGCCGCGGTGGCCGCCCGGCGCGGGCCGAACCCCGTGCGGAGGACCTCGGTGGCGCCGAGCGGCGCGGCGACGGCGGCCCGCTCCACCCGCAGCGGGGTGCACACGACGGGGGTGGTCATCGTTGTCCGCCCAGGTACCGGCCGAGCGCCGAGACCGGGAACACCATGCGGTAGAGGTGGTAGCGGATGTAGAAGGCGCCGGGGAACCCGGTGCCGGTGAACTCCGGCTCGTCCCACGAGCCGTCGTCGAGCTGCGTGTCGACCAGCCACCGCACCCCGCGTTCGACGGTGTCCGAGCGCTCACCGGCCGCGAGCAGCGCGAGCAGCGCCCACGCCGTCTGGGACGCGGTGGACGTTCCCCGCCCGGACCAGGCCGGGTCGGCGTAGGACCGGATGTCCTCGCCCCAGCCGCCGTCGGGGTTCTGGTGGAGCTCCAGCCAGCGCACCGCGCCCCGGATCGCGGGCGACGACTCGGGCACCCCGGCGGCGATGAGGGCCGGGACCACCCCGCCCGTGCCGTAGACGTAGTTGGCCCCCCACCGGCCGAACCACGACCCGTCCTGCTCCTGGGCGGCCAGCAGCCACGCGACGCCGCGGCGGCAGGCCTGCGACCCCGAGAGCCCTTCGGCCACGAGCATCTCCACCACGTGGGCGGTGACGTCGGCCGACGGCGGGTCGATCACCGCGCCGAAGTCGCAGAAGGGCAGTTTCGTGATGAGCTCGCGGGTGTTGTCGGCGTCGAACGCGCCCCAGCCGCCGTCCCGCGACTGCATGCCCACGGTCCAGTCCACCCCGCGGTCGATCGCCGCGCGCATCCGCGCGGGCTCGGGGTGCGCGACGCGGCGCAGCGCCAGCACGACCTCGGCCGTGTCGTCGATGTCCGGGTAGCCGTCGTTGTCGAACTCGAACGCCCACCCGCCCGGTGCCAGCTGCGGCCTGCGCACCGCCCAGTCGCCGGTGACGCGGACCTCCTCGACGAGCATCCAGTCCGCGGCGCGCACCACGGCCGGGTCGTCGGGAGCGACACCGGCGTCCAGCAGGGCCGTGACGGCCAGGCAGGTGTCCCACACCGGCGACTGGCAGGCCTCCAGCCTGCGGACCCACCCGTCGGGGGTGTGCTCGCGGACCAGGAAGCGGTCGAGCCCCGTGATGCCGGCCTTCATCGCGGGATGATCCATCGGGTAGCCGAGGAGGTGCAGGCAGAGCAGCGAGTACACCCACGGCGGCTGGATGCCGCCCCAGGAGCCGTCGGCCTCCTGACGGGCGAGCACCCACTCGGCGGCGCGGCGCATCGCCAACCTGCGCAGCGGCCGCATCGGGTGGCGGGAGTAACGGTGCAGCACCGTGTCGAGACGCTGGAACGCCCCCGCCCAGGACCACAGCGGGGCCCGGCGCGGCCGGGCGGCCTGCCGCTGCCCCGGGGTCAGCCGTTCCTGCGGGCAGCGCAGCTCGTCGATGCCGAACGGCAACGGCCGTGCCGGGCGCAGGGTGGCCACGACCGTCAGCGGGACCACGGTCTGGCGGGCCCAGCAGGCCCAGTCGTAGACGTTGAGCGGGAACCAGCGCGGCAGGAACACCATCTCCGGCGGCATGTCGGGCAGCTCGTCCCACGACCACAGCCCGAACAGCGCGAGCCAGATCCTGGTGAAGACCCGGCTGTTCTCCGCCCCGCCCCACGCGAGCACGAACTTCTGCGCGCGCTGCATGTGCTCGGCGTCCGGCGGGTCGCCTGCCAGCCGCAGCGCCACCCAGGCCTCGACGGTGGTCGAGAGGTCGCCGGGACCGCCACGGAAGTTCGCCCAGGTGCCGTCGGCCCGTTGCTGGGAACGGATCCAGCGGGCGGCCTCCTCGGTCTCCTGGTCCTCGCGGATGCCGAGGAACTCCCGCAGCAGGAGGTCCTCGGCGTCCATCGTCACGTTCGTCTCGAGCTCGCCCTTCCACCAGCCCTGCTCGTCCTGCTGGGACCGGAGGAACCCGACGGCGGCGTCGAGTGCCGAGTGCAGACTGCGTGAGGTGGTCTCCGGCGCGGTGAGGGTCATCAGAACTCCCGGTCGGTGAGGTGACGGCCGAGTGCGACGAGCTCGGCGCGGGTGACGTCGGGAAGCTCGACGCCCGCGAGTGCCTTCTCGGCGAGCGACATCCGCCTGCGTGCCTCGGCCGCGGCCCAGTCGCGGCCTCCGCCGGACTCGACGAGGGCGGCCGCGCGGCGCAGCTCGGGCTCGGTGTCCGTGCCGGTTCCAGTGAGCCAGCGCGCCAGGTCCCGCCCCGCCGTCCCCCCGTGGTGCACGGCGTAGGTCACCGGCAGCGACTTCTTGCGCGAGCGCAGGTCCGACAGCACGGGCTTGCCGGTCACCGCGGGGTCGCCCCAGATCCCGAGCAGGTCGTCGACGAGCTGGAACGCGGCCCCGAGCTCGGCACCGTAGGTGCGCAGTGCCGCGGTGAGCGCAGCGTCGGCGCCCGCGAGCACCGCCCCGACCTCCGCGCTCACGGCGAGCAGCGCGCCGGTCTTGCCCGCGGCCATCGCGAGGCACTCGTCCACCGCGACGTCCGTGCGCCGCTCGAACGCGATGTCCTCGGCCTGGCCGCGGATCAGCTCGCGGGTGGTGCCGGTGACCAGCCAGGCCGCGCGGGCCGCGTGTGGCGACTCGGCTTCCAGCAGCACCTCGACGGCGAGCGCGAGCAGCGCGTCGCCCGTGAGGATCGCCGAGGGGGCACCCCACTGCGCCCACACCGTGCGGCGGTGCCTGCGCTCCGTGTCACCGTCCATCAGGTCGTCGTGCAGGAGCGAGAAGTTGTGCACGAGCTCGACGGCGACCGCACCGGGCAGGCCCGCCGCGGCCGTCGCGCCTGCCGCCTCGGCCGACAGGAGCGCGAGCGCGGGCCGCACGGCCTTCCCACCGCCGTTGCCGGGCGAACCGTCCAGCTCGGTCCAGCCCAGGTGGTAGGACGCCTGCTCGCGGCTCGCGGGATCGAGCCGGGCGACGGCCGCCCGCAGCCCGGGGGTGACGATCTCGCGGCACCGCCGGAGCACGGCGGTGGCGGTGTCGGTGGCGGTGGACGCGGTCATATCGCGACCCCTTCCGCGCGGGCCGGCGTGCCGGCACCGGCGAGCACGGCGTCGGCCGCGGCGTTCCCGCTGCGTACCGCGCCCTCCATCGTGGCGGGCCACCCGGTGGCGGTCCACGATCCGGCGAGGAACAGGCCGGCGGCCCTGGTGGCGGGGGGCGGGCGCAACGCACCGGAACCCGGCGCCGGGCGGAACGTGGCGTGCGGTTCCCGCGTCACGAAGAAGTCCAGCACCCGCGCGTCGCGGGCGGCGGGCAGCAGCGCCGCCAGCGCAGGCAACATCTGCTCCCGCAACCGGGCGGTCGGCGTGCGGATCAGGTCGTCCGCCGCCGACAGGGACACCGCGACGTACTGCGCGGGCGCGGGGTGCACCCGGCGCAGCCCGGACTGCTCCGTGCGGTCGAACACCCATTGCAGCGGGCTGTCAACAGCCGCCAGGAAGGGAACGCCGAGCACCCGCCGGTCGTAGACGACGTGCACGTTGACGATCGGCGAGCTGCCCAGCGCAGCGGACCACCCGTCCGGCAGGTCCAGCACCCCCTCCGGCACCAGCCGTTCCGTTGCCGCGGGCGGCACGGCGCAGATCATCTGATCGACCACGGTCTCCTCCACCCTCTCGCCCTCCCGTTCGGAGCTGAGCTGCCAGCCGTCAGCTGTCCGCTCGAGCGCGCGGACCTTCGTCGAGATGCGGACCCGCACCCCGGCCGCGCGCAGTGCGCGTCCCGCCGCGTCGTCGTGCAACCGGCCCAGCGGCACCCGGGACCAGCCGATGTCACCTGCCGCCGCGTCGGTGAGCAGCCCGAGCTGGAAGACGGTGGCGGCGGGCGCGAGTGAGGCGGTGTCCGCCCCGGCGTTCAGCGTCGCCACCCCGACCAGGTCCCACAGCGCCTCGATGGCCCGGCGGCTCTGGCCGTGCTCGGCGAGCCACCGCCCGAAGCTGACGGCGTCGGTGGCGGGGTCGGCGGGATCGACCCCGCGCAGCGCCAGCGCCGCCCCGACCAGCCGTAGGCGGTCCACGACGGGGAGCGGGCGGTGACGCAGCAGCGCCCCCGCGAGATGCAGGGGCGCGGGGAGCCGGGACCGGCGCAGCCGGCCGGGCCGCCGCCCGGGGATGTGCACGGGGATGTCCAGCCGGTCCTGCAGCGTCACCAGGTCGGTGACACCGAGGCGGTGCAGCAGCTCGCGGTAGGCGGTGCAGCACCGCAGGAACACGTGTTGTCCGTTGTCGACGTCGAGCTCGCCGCGGCGGAACGAGGACGCGAGGCCGCCCAGCCGGGGCCGCGACTCCAGCAGCGTCACGGCGCAGCCCGCGTCGGCGCAGCGCAACGCGGCCGCGATCCCCGCCAGACCGCCGCCGACCACCCCGACCCGTACAGGAGCACTCATGAGGTGCCGGCTCCCACCGGAGCGCGTCCCGACAGCGCCCGCGCCGCCACCGCGGCCTTCTGCCAGCCCGAGAGCGACCGCCGCTGGTGGTAGACCGACGGCGGGTCGGCCGCGATGTCCTCCAGCAGCTTCCGGTAGATGCCCGACATCGCGGTCACGCAGGCGGAGCTGCGCCGGTCGAGCAGCGGCACCAGCTGCAGGCCCTCGGCGTACCACCCGCGGGCCCGCTCCGCGCTGAACGTGATCAGCTCGGCCAGGCCGCCGGTCTTGTCGACCAGCACGTCGTGCTCGTCGAGGACCAGCTCGACGCCGAAGCGCTCCAGCTCGGCGCGGGGCAGGTAGATGCGGCCGTGCTGCAGGTCCTCGCGGATGTCGCGCAGGATGTTGGTCTGCTGCAGCGCGATGCCCAGCACGTCGGCGTAGCGGGCGGCCTCGGGGTCCGGGCTGGAACCGAAGATGCCCAGGCACAGCCGCCCCACCGAGCCGGCCACGCAGCGGCAGTAGCCGACCATGTCGTCGAACGTCTCGTAGAAGCAGGCCGCCGTGTCCGACTGGGCGTCCATCGCGACGTCCGCCTCCACACCGTCGACGAGCTCGTCGAACGCCCCCAGCGGGATCGGGTACCGCGTCGCCGCGTCGGTCACCGCCACCAGCACGGGGTCGGCCGGGTCCGGGGGCCTGCGCAGCGACTGCCGGACGTCGGCCAACGCGCTCACCTTCTCCGCGGTGGGTAGGTCCCCGTCGCCGATGTCGTCGATCCGCCGGGCGAGGGCGTACACCGCGCAGAGCGCCGCGCGCTTCGCGGGCGGCAGCAGCCGGATGCCGTAGTAGAAGTTGCGGGCCTCCCGCCGGGTGATGGCGTCGCACGCCTGGTAGGCGTCGTCGAGGGGGGTCCGTGGCGGGGTCACAGAGCACTCCGGATCAGTTCGGGGACGAGGTGCCGGATGACGTCGCGCCGCCGGGCCGCCGGCGAGCCGGCCAGCACATCCCACTCGGCGCGACGCAATGCGTCGGCGGCAGCACGGCCGCCGGCCACGTAGCCGGCGACAGCGAGACGGGCCCAGCCGTGCAGGGTCCTCACGACGGCGGCACCCTCGTCGAGCAACGCCACCGCGCGAGCGGTCTCATGGGCGATCAGTCTGCGCAGCGCGGGTGACGCGCTGGCCGACCACAGATCGCCCTGGTCATGCCGAGCCTCGCCGACGGCAGCGCCGGCGACATCGCTCGTATTGGTGATTCCGAAGCGGTCGAGGTCCTCCAGCGGGAGGTAGATGCGCCCCCGGTCGCGGTCCTCCGCGACGTCCTGCCAGTGCTCCAGCAGCTGCAGCGCGGTGGAGACCTGGTCGGCGGCGCGCTCGACGGCTCCTCCCGGCGGGGCGTCGACCTCGAACACGGCGAGGACGAGGCGGCCGATCGGCTCGGCCGAGAGAGCGCAGTAGCCGAGCAGCTCGTCCCAGGTCCGGTACCGCGTGACCTGCTGGTCCTGGAGGTTGGCCGCGATCAGCCGGTCGAACGGTTCCTGCGGCAGGCCGCCGTCGCGCACGACGGGAACCAGCCTGCGCAGGACCGGCGCCCGGGGGCCGGTGCCGTCGGGCGACCAGACCGTGCCGAGGTCGTCGGCGAAGGCGCGCAGCTCGGCGGCCCGGTCGCCGTCGGCCTCGTCACCGAGGTCGTCGATCGTGCGGACCACGTCGTAGACCGCGTGCAGCCGGGTGCGCACCCGGGCGGGCAGCACACGGAGCGCAACGGGGAAGTTCTCGGCCTGCTCGGCCTGCCGGAGCCGCGCCTCGGCACCGGGGAGCGGCATGGCGGACGCACCCTGGGCCGGCCGCGATTCGCGCATGAGCCGATGTTGCCCGGGAACTGCCGCCGTCTCTGCGCATCTGTGGTTAATTATTTAGGTGCGATTTTGTCAATCTCGTACAACTCGGGCGCTGGATACGCCCGGACAGGCGTAGAAGATGTGTGTGGACGTTCCAGATCCCTCGTTGGCCGGTCTGGTGCCGGCGCTCGTCGAGCGGCTGCCCGAGCTGCTGGACGAGGTGCGCCTGGCACTGGAGGAGGACTGGCCCGACTATGCCCACTTCCTCGCGGCCAACCGGGAGGAGGTCGGCGTCGCGGCGGACGCGGCGCTGAACCGGCTGGTCACCCTGGTCACCAGCAGCAACACCGACGGTGGGGTCGAGAGCGAGCTGTTCGAACAGATCGGCCGCATCCAGTGGCGCCAGGGCAACGACCTGACGACCCTCCTGTCGGCCTACCAGATGGGGGCGCGGGTGTTCTGGCGCCACGTGTCCACCGTGGCCGTGGAGCACGATGTCGAGCCGCGCACCGTTGCGGCGCTGGCCGAGGCGGTCTTCCTCTTCGTCGACAAGCTCTCCTCGTCCTCGGCCCGCGGCTACGTCCTCGAGCAGTCCGAGGCGGCGGTCACCCGCGAACGGCTGCGCGAGGAGCTCGTCGGGCTGCTGCTGTCCGACCGTGCCGACCGGGCCGCCGTCCAGGCGGCGGCGGAGCGGGCCGAGTGGCCCCTGCCCGACGAGCTGGCCGTGGTCCTCGTGGAGCCCGACAGCCCGGCCGCGCACCAGGCTCTCGCCCGCCTCGACCCGTCGAACATCGTCTTCAGCCGCCCGCCGCTGCTCGGGGCGATCGTGCCCAACCCGTCACACCGGAACCTGCGCCGGCTGGCGACGGTGCTGCGCGGCACCCGGGCGGTGGTGGGCGTGGCCGTCACCGCGGACCGGCTCCCGGCCAGCCTGCACATCGCCGAGACGGCGGCCCGCCTCCAGCGCTGCGGGGTGCTGGTCGACGACCCCGTGTTCACCGCCGACCACCTCGACGCGATCATCGTGCACCGCGACGCCGGCCTGCTCGACGCGCTGCGGGCGCGCGTGCTCGGCCCGCTGGCCACCTCCTCGCCCGCGTCGCGCGAGCGCCTGTCCGAGACGCTGCTCGCCTGGCTGCGGCACATGGGCGACCGGCGGGCCATCGCCGCGGAGCTGCACGTGCACCCGCAGACGGTCCGCTACCGCCTCGCGAAGCTGCACGAGCTGTTCGGGGACGATCTCGACTCGCCCAGCACGCGGGCGCAGCTCGTCCTCGCACTGGCGTGGGGGCCGCCGCAGCCCTCCCGGCCGGCACCGAGAGCGATCGGGGCCGGTCCGGTCGGCGCGACCGCGACGGACTCCAGCGGGCCGGGTTGCTGACCCGTCGGCTGCTCCGTCCGCCCGGCTGACACCCGCCGTCCGGGTGCCTTCCGGCAGGAGCTCCATCCCTTTTGTCGGCAATGTGGCTGCCAACTTTTCCGCAGCATTTAGAAATGCTTACGAAAAGCGGATCACTGAACCAGGGGAACGTCGGCGCTATCACATGTAACCGGCGCGACACCTCGCATCTTCGGCGGGCGCGCCGACGTTCCATCGTCGTACTCTTGAAACAACATGTATTGCAGGCGGGTACGGAACCGTCACCAATATCCGTTTTGGGGGGTGGGGGCAGTGGCAGGGCCGAGATTCGGGCCGGGCCGGTCGGGGGTGCGGCTGTGCGGCTGGACCCGCGTGCCGACGGGGCCGGTCGCGGGGGCGGCCGTCCCGCTGCGCCGTGGTGCTCCCGCTGGTCGAATCTGGGGAAAGGACTAGCAGTGATCGAAACTTCTTCGTCTGCCTACCTCGCGAGCGACCCGGGCATGCTGCCCAGCTGGTGGCGAATGGTCGACCGCCGCGACGGCGTGCATCTGCTGGTCGGTGGGGAGCTCGACATGTCGAGCGCCGATCTGCTCGACGAGGCGCTGCGGCTGCTGGAGATCTTCCCGCTCACCTCGCACGTCGACCTGTCCGCCGTCACCTACGCCGACAGTGACGGGATGGAGCCGCTGGCCGCCAGCGCTCGGCGCCGCGCCCGCAACGAGCTTCCCCCGCTGCACCTCGCCGGGGCCAGCCGTCCGGTGAAGCGGCTGTTCGACGTGCTCTCCGGGGCCGAGCCGCGGGAGAGCGCCACCGCGGGATGACGATCGGCGCGCCGCCGCCGCGGGTGACGCCGCACGCGGCGGACGGATCGCGACCGCGCTGACGCGGCGCGGCGCGTGCTCGTGCCGGCCACGCCCGGCCGATGGGCCCGGGCGTGGCCGTCCTGCCCGCGCGGGCGCAGCCGGGCCCGCTGCCGCCCGGGGAATCTTGTGAATCCCCTGTCGGCGCCGGCTCCGACTTAATCGGGAATTCGCCGAACCGGTCGGCCGTTGGATGCGTAGTAGTAAGTGGGCGTAACTTTCACCGGCGGCCCGACCAGTGTGGGTCGGCACACATATCGCCGGTCCCAGTTTTCTCAGCTCCTCCACATGTGGAGTCGCCGGGTGATACCCGTGGGGTATCAGCGCGCCCTTTTCCGTTCAGGTCGGTAGCCAGGAAGTCGAGGAGACATCGTGAGCACGCTGCTGCAGGAACCCGGTTCGATGCCCGGCCCGGGGCCGCGTCCGGGTCTTGTGCTGGTGGCTGCCGACTACGCGCAGGAATCCCGGACCCATCGAGGCGAGCGTCTCGACCAGGTCTTCGAGGAGCGGGTCGACGGGATGCGGGCCGCCGGGCACGCCGGCCACCTGGCCGTCGACGCCGGTGAGACCACCCTGACCTTCACCGAGCTCGATGAGCGGGCCAACCGCCTCGCCCGGTACCTGCTGGCGAACGGGGCGCGGCCGGGTGACCGGATCGGGTTGTTGTTCGACCAGGCGGTGCATTCCTATATCGGGATGCTGGCGGTGTTGAAGATCAATGCTGCGTACGTGCCTTTGGATGTGGCGTTCCCGCCCGATCGCATCGCCTACATCCTTTCCGATGCCGGTGTGCGGATGGTGCTGTCGTTGTCGCACGTTCGGGACCGGGTCGAGGGTCTCGAGGACTTCGCGCCCGGCCTGGTCTATGTCGACCGGGTGGCCGGTGCCGTTGCGGAGCAGAGTGCGGCCCGGCTCTCGGTGGGTGAGCGGGGTGAGCCGGTGGAGGATCTGGCCTACCTGATCTACACCTCGGGCACCACTGGCCGGCCCAAGGGCGTGGCGATCGAGCACGCGAGCATCTGCAACTTCGTGCGGGTGGCCGCGGAGGTCTACGGCATCCGGACGCAGGACCGCGTCTACCAGGGCATGACCATCGCGTTCGACTTCTCGGTGGAGGAGATCTGGGTGCCGTGGGTGGCGGGCGCGACGTTGGTGCCCAAGCCGGCGGGTTCGAGCCTGCTGGGGCTGGATCTGCACGAGTTCCTGACCGAGCGGCGGGTCACGGCGATGTGTGTGGTGCCGACGCTGCTGGCGACGCTGGAGGAGGACCTGCCGCTGCTGCGTTTCCTGCTGGTGTCGGGGGAGGCGTGCCCGCAGGACCTGATCGCGCGCTGGCACAAGCCGGGGCGGCGGTTCCTGAACGTCTACGGCCCGACCGAGGCCACCGTGACCGCCACCTGGACCACGCTGCACCCCGACCGGCCGGTCACGATCGGGCAGCCCCTGCCCACCTACACGACCGTGATCCTGGACCGGGACGACCCCTCGCGCGCCCTCCCGTACGGCGAGATCGGTGAGATCGGCATCGCCGGGGTCGGCCTGGCCGCCGGCTACCTCAACCGCGACGACCTGACGGCGAAGGCGTTCATCCCCGACTTCCTCGACATCCCCGGCAACCCCTCCCACCGCATCTACCGCACCGGCGACCTGGGCCGGGTCAACGCCGAGCGCGAGATCGAGTACATGGGCCGGATCGACCTGCAGGTCAAGATCCGCGGCTACCGCATCGAGCTCACCGAGATCGAGTCGGTGCTGCTGCAGGTGCCCGGCGTGGCCGCGGCCGTGGTGGACACCTTCGAACCGACGCCGGGCGCCAAGGAGCTGGTCGGCTACTACAGCCTGCGCACGGACACCGCCACGCTCGACCCGGACGAGATCATCGCGCACCTCAAGGAGCGCCTGCCCGCCTACATGGTGCCGGCGTACCTGGAGCAGCTCGCGGCCATCCCGATGACGCCGCAGGACAAGGTGGACCGCCGCGCCCTGCCCGCGCCCACCACGCGGCGCTCCGCCTCCACGGGGACCGAGCACGTGGCCCCGGCCACCCGGGCCGAGGAGATCCTGGCCGCCGCGCTGGCGCGGACGCTGGGCGTCGAGCAGGTCTCGGTCGAGGACGACTTCTTCGACGACCTGGGCACCAACTCCCTGCTGATGGCCCAGTTCTCGGCGCGGGTGCGCAAGGAGTCGGCGATTCCCGGGCTGTCGATGCGCGAGATCTACGGCCACCCCACCGTCCGGAAGCTGGCCGCAACCCTCGGTGACGTGGCACCGGCGGCTGCCGCCCCGTCGACCGGTACGGTCGTGCGGACCAGCACCGCCGGCTACGTGATGACCGGTGCGCTGCAGCTGCTGGCGTTCCTGGTGTTCACCTACCTCGGTGGTCTCGTCGTGGACCGCGGGTTCTCGTGGTCGTCGTCGGGCGCCACCCAGCTGGACGTCTTCGGCCGGTCCGCCCTCTTCACCGGAGGGCTGCTCGTGGCGGTCTGCCTGCTGCCGATCCTGGCCAAGTGGACGTTGATGGGACGCTGGAAAGAGCGTGAGATCCGGCTGTGGAGCCTCGGCCACGTTCGCTTCTGGCTCGTCAAGACCCTGATCCAGATCGACCCGCTGGTGCTGTTCGCCGGGTCCCCGGTCTACAACCTGTACCTGCGGGCGCTGGGCGCGAAGATCGGCCGCGGCACCACCATCATGTCGCGCACCGTCCCCGTGGCCACGGACCTGATCAGCATCGGCCCGGACACGTTGGTCCGTCGCGGCGTCTCGTTCAGCGGCTACCACGCCACCAGCGGCGTCCTGCGCACCGGGAAGGTCACCCTCGGGCGTGACATCTTCGTCGGCGAGTCGAGCGTGCTCGAGATCGGCACGACGATGGGCGACGCCGCACAGCTCGGGCACTCCTCGTCGCTGCACTCCGGGCAGGCCGTGCCCGCGGGGGAGCGGTGGCACGGCGTCCCGGCCGAGCCCACCACCACCAACTACCGGACCGTCGAGCCGCACCCGCGCGCAACCCTGCGCCGGTTCGGCTACGGCGCGGCTCAGATGGTGGGCGCCCTGCTGCTGGTGCCGGCCGTCCTCGGCGCGGTGATCACCCTGCTCACCGCGGTTCCCGGGGTCGACACCCTCTTCCAGCCCACCACGGCGTCGCTCGCCGGCGTCTCGTTCTACCTGTCGATGGCGGCGCTCTCGGCGATCGTGTTCTTCGGTGTGCTGGCGCTGCTCCTCGTCGTGATGGTCGTCGTCCCCCGGCTGCTCAGCCCGCTGGTCCGGCCGGACCGGACCTACCGGCTCTACGGCTTCCACCACATCGTCGCGTCGGTGATCACCCGGCTGAGCAACTCCCAGTTCTTCACGAGGATGTTCGGGGACAGCTCCGGTGCGGTCGGCTACGCCCGTGGCCTCGGCTACGACCTGTCCGTGGTGGAGCAGACCGGCTCGAACTTCGGCACCGAGCTCCAGCAGGACTCGCCGCTGATGACCACCATCGGGACCGGCACGATGATCGCCGACGGTCTGGCGATCAGGAACGTCGACTACTCGAGCAGCTCCTTCCGGATGTCGCGGATCGCGATCGGCGAGCGCAACTTCATGGGCAACAACATCGTCTACCCGGCCGGCGCCAAGATCGGCACGAACGTCCTGCTCGGCACGAAGGTCATGGTGCCGATCGACGGCCCGGTGCGGGAGAACGTGGGCCTGCTCGGCTCGCCGCCCTTCGAGATCCCGCGCAGCGTCGCCCGCGACAGCGAGTTCGACCACCTGAAGGCTCCGGGCGTCCTGCGCCGTCGCCTCGCCGCCAAGAACCGGCACAACGTCGCCAGCATGGCCACGTACCTGCTGGTCCGGTGGCTGCAGTTCTTCGCACTGATCGTGATCACCACCGTGGCCGCGACCTTCTACTCCCGGTTCGGTGAGGTCGCCACCGCCGTCGGTCTCATCGCGGCCGTGGTCTTCAACATCCTCTTCGTGACGGTGGCGGAGCGCGCGGCCACGGGGTTCCGGTCGCTCGTCCCGCGGTTCGTGTCGATCTACGACCCGTACTTCTGGCGCCACGAGCGGCTCTGGAAGGTGCTGGCGGCGCCCCTTTTCCCCGGCACCCCGTTCCGCAACCTCCAGTGGCGCCTGCTGGGTGTGCGCGTCGGCCGCCGGGTCTTCGACGACGGCTGCGGCATCCCGGAGAAGACCCTGGTCAGCATCGGGGACGACGCCGTGCTCAACAACCTCAGCGTGATCCAGTGCCACTCGCTGGAGGACGGCACCTTCAAGTCCGACCGCACCGCCCTCGGCGCCGGTGTGGTCCTCGGCGTGGCGTCCTTCGTCCACTACGGGGTCACGATGGGCGACGGCACGACGCTGGACGCCGACGCGTTCCTCATCAAGGGCGAGGAGACGGCGCCGTTCACCCGGTGGGGCGGCAACCCGGCCACGGAGCGCCGGCCCGAGGCTCCGGCCGTCGCCGCCCCGGTGGTTCCCCTGGCTCCCGCGGCACCGGCCAGCGGACCGTCGGCCGTCGCCGCCTGACGCGGGTCCCGCACGACCACGACGGCGGCGCCGGTATCGGTGCCGCCGTCGTCGTGTGCCCGGCGCCGGGGTCAGGGGGCGTCGTGCCGCGGGACCACGACGACGCTCGGGGTGGCGCCCGCCGTCGACGGCAGAGTGCGCTTCGTCCCACCGACACCCCGGCGTCCGCCACCGCGGCGGCCGGCGTCGTTGGCCAGCAGAACCGCGACCCACGGCAGGACGCCGGTGAGCACGACGGCCACGACCCCGGCAACCGGCGTCCAGAGGTACAGCGGGTACGACGCGGCGAAGCCGACGATGTGGACGACCATGAGAATCACGTAGGTGCGGCGGCGCCGGGCCTGCTCGTCGTGGAAGGACGGGGCGGCGTCGGTGATGACCGGCGGCGTGGTGGACATCGCGGCTGCCTCCTGGCAGTCCCGGAGGCGGGACTCTGCACAACGGAACGTTCTCGTGGCCATCATCGTCCTCCCTTCCGCCGCCTGCACGCAGCATCTCGCGTCCCAACAGGGCAAATGCCACCTTCCCCACGGCCGTTCGGCGCTATCCCGAGCCGCGGGCGCCGTCCTAATCTGAGCTGGTTCGGGAGGCCCCGGACAGCTGCGAGACATGATGGCGACGTACCAGTACCGCTGCCCGGAGTGCGGCCCATGGGTCGCCGCACTACCGATGAGCTCGGCCGGAGCGGCGCGCACCACCGGCCGGTGGCCACGACGGCGCCGGCATCCGCTGTCATCCACCTTCACCGGCCAGGGCCTCGTCCGGCACCGGCTGCGCGAGGAGGCCGGCCGGGACGTCCCCGAGGTGGTCGTGGTGAATGCGCAGGCCGCCCGTCGTCGCCCCGGCACCGCCCTCCGACCCACCGCGCTACCGCTGCCCTGACAGACGCCCGGCCGCCACGCCGCCGGGTCGTGGGCGCAGCAAGGAGGACGAGATGGCGATTGTCGGTCTGCTGTACGTCGGAGCGGTGCTGTTCATCAACGGGCTGCTCCTCATCGGGGCCGTCGACGGTAGAGCGGCTGCGCCGATCAACCTCTTCGTCGGTGGGCTGCAGGTCCTCACCCCGACGTACCTGATCTTCACCGCCGCGGGCGATCCGCAGGTGATCCTGGCGGCGTCGGGCCTGTACCTCTTCGGCTTCACCTACCTCTACGTCGGCATCGGGCTCCTGGCAGGGCTCGACACGACCGGCGTCGGCTGGTTCTCGCTGTTCGTGGCCGTCGCGGCGGTCGGGTACTCCTACGCGAACTTCCAGATACTCGGGGACCGGCCCTTCGGCGTCATCTGGCTGTACTGGGCGTTCCTGTGGGCACTGTTCTTCGTGGTGCTCGGCCTCAAACGGGAGTCCCTCACGCGCTACACGGGCTGGGTGACGATCATCCAGGGCTGGGTGACGGCCGCGATCCCGGCGTACCTGCTGCTCACGAACCTGTGGCGGTACCCGGACGCCGTTGCGCTCGGTCTCGCCATCGGCGGCGTCGTCGTGTTCGGCGCGCTGTTCGTGTGGGACCGCCGTCGCGCGCCTCGCGCGCCTGTCCCGACCAAGCCCGCCCCGTCCGTCCCCGCGGCGACGGGGTGACCCGTTCACACCGGAAGGAGATCCGCCATGCCCGATGTGGTGTTCACCGTCGACCAGTCCAAGTCCATGCACGACCAGGCGGTCCCGGGGCACAACCGCTGGCACCCGGATGTGCCTGCCGCGGTGACGGTCCGGCCGGGGCAGCAGATCCGCGTCGAGTGCAAGGAGTGGACCGACGCCCAGATCGGCAACAACGACTCGGCGAACGACGTACGCGACGTCGACCTGACCGCATGCCACATGCTGAGCGGCCCGATCGCCGTGGAGGGCGCGGAGCCCGGTGACCTGCTCATCGTGGACATCCTCGACCTGGGCCCGGTGCCGGCACCCCAGGAGTACGGGGACGCCCCCGGCCAGGGGTGGGGCTACACCGGGATCTTCGCCAAGGCGAACGGTGGCGGCTTCCTGACCGACTACTTCCCCGACGCGTACAAGGCGATCTGGGACTTCGCCGGGCAGGTGGCGACATCGCGGCACATTCCCGGGGTGCGCTACACCGGTATCACCCACCCGGGCCTGTTCGGCACCGCGCCGTCGGCCGAACTGCTCGATCGGTGGAACCGCCGGGAGCGCGCACTGATCGATCGCGAGCCGGACCGCGTTCCGCCGCTCGCGCTCCCGCCGCTCATGGAGAACTCGCTGGGCGGTACCGCGGACGGCGAGGTGGCCCAGGCCATCGCCCGCGACGGCGCGCGGACCGTGCCCGCCCGGGAGAACGGCGGCAACCACGACATCAAGAACTTCACCCGCGGCTCCCGGGTCTTCTACCCGGTGCACGTCCCCGGGGCGAAGCTCTCCGGCGGCGACCTGCACTTCAGCCAGGGCGACGGCGAGATCACGTTCTGCGGCGCGATCGAGATGGGCGGCTTCATCGACTTCCACGTCGACCTGCTCAAGGGCGGCATGGAGACCTACGGGGTCACGACGAACCCGGTGTTCATGCCCGGCAACGTGGAGCCGCGGTACTCGGAGTTCCTGACCTTCATCGGGCTGTCGGTCGACCGCGAGACCGACGAGAACTACTACCTCGACGCCACCGTCGCCTACCGGCGGGCGTGTCTCAACGCGGTCGAGTACCTGACGAAGTTCGGCTACTCGGGCGAGCAGGCCTACCTGCTGCTGGGCTCGGCGCCGATCGAGGGACGCATCAGCGGCGTCGTCGACATCCCGAACGCCTGCTGCTCGCTCTACCTGCCCACCGCCATCTTCGACTTCGACCTGAGGCCGTCGGCGAGCGGACCCGTGATGCAGGACCGCGGGCAGTGCGCGATGACGTCGTGAACGCCGCCGCCTGAAGAACGGGCGACCCGTGCGCCACACCGGCGCGCGGGTCACCCGGCGTGGGTGACCTGGAGGCCTCGCGAATGAACGACGACACCCCGGAGCAGCCCGAGGTCCACCCGAAGCACCTCGCGTACGACCGGTTCGGCAAGGAGGCGCTGCTCGCCGCCCACGACATCACCGAGGCGCTCGCCGAGGCAGGTGTGGACGACGACGGCGTCGTCGTGCTGCGCACCGACGGGCCCCGGCACAACCTCGCCGATCTGGAGCGGCTCATCGACGAGGCGCTCGCCGAGGACGCCGAGCACCCCGATGAGGACCGCGAGGCCCCCTGATCCTCGCGGCCGCTCGGGAAAAGCGGTGCTCCGTGCCGCGATCGGTGCTTTTCGCGGCTGGTAACGGCCTGCCCAGGTCTCCGAGTAGACGGGTACGCCCGTCGGCTCGACGAGGCGCTTTCCGCCGCGTTCTCGTCGCTGGCCGGGGCGCCGGAAGCGAATGACTGCCCCGAGGGGGTGATGTGAATGGCGACAGCCAGTGACAAGGCCCTCGAGGAACGGGCGACGGTGATCATCGGGCAACAGGTCCGGGACGGTTGTTCGGAAGCGTTCGAGATGTGGCAGAACGACCTGAACGCTGCAGCGGGCACGTATCCCGGGTTCCTCGGCGCCACGATCACGCCGCCCACCCCGGTGCAGCCGGACTGGGTCGTGGTCTACCGGTTCGACTCCCTGGACCATCTCCGGAGCTGGTTGAACAGCGCGACCCGCCAGAGCTTTCTCGACCGGGGCGCCGCGTACTTCGCCGGCCCGCCGACACAGCAGGTGCTCACCCGCGGTGAGGATTCCGGCGATGCGCTCGTCACGGTCGTGGTGACGCATCGCGTCAGGACGGAGGACACCGCCGCGTTCCTCCAGTGGCAGAGCCATGTCACCGCGGCGGAGGGCGAGTTCCCCGGCTTTCGGGGATCCGAGATCTTCCGGCCGATCGAGGGTGTGCAGGACGAGTGGACCACGCTGTATCGGTTCGACTCCGCGGCGACGCTCGACCGGTGGCTGACGTCGGGCCGCAGACGGGAGCTGCTCGACGAGGGCGACCGGTTCCATGACTTCCAGCTACGCACCATCGACAGCTCTTTCGGCAACTGGTTCGCGTTCGACGAGCGTGGGCGGGAGGCGGCGCCGCCGTCGAACGTGAAGTCGGCGGTCGTCGTGTGGGTCGGCCTCTACCCGACGGCGATGGTGCTGACGCTCGGTCTGGCGGTGCTGGTGCCCGGTCTGGCCCTGTGGCAGTCCCTGCTGATCGGCAACCTCCTGTCGAGCTTCGTGATGACGTACCTGACGATGCCGCGCTACGGGAACCCGTTGTTGCGCTGGTGGCTGCGGCCCGCCGGTGATGCTCCGCAACCGCGTACCAACCTGATCGGGTTCGTCGTGGCGATTGCGGTCAACGTCGTCTGGGCGGTGGTCTTCTTCCTGGTGACCGACCACTTCTGGACGCTCCCGTAACGGGCGCGGATTGCCGACTGCCCCGTTCAGGGGCTCGACGGCAGCCGTTCGAACGGTACCGTGACACATTCATTAATGCCCGACATGCGCTGCAGACAGGAGCGGATCATGACTACGTCGGAACCGGCGTCAGCAATTCGCGGAGTCTGGTGGCTGGTGCTGATCCGCGGGATACTGGCGATCCTCTTCGGCCTGTTCGCGCTCTTCGCACCGGGTACCGCACTGCTCGCCCTGGTGTTCGTCTTCGGGGCCTACGCGATCATCGACGGCATCACGGCGATCATTGCCGGGATCCGGCACCGCAAGGAAGAATCACATTGGGGCTGGCACGTCTTCCAGGGTGTCGTGTCGCTCATCGCCGGCATCATCGCTTTCGCGTGGCCCGGCGTCACGGTGCTGGCGATCCTTTTCGTGATCGCTTTCTGGAGCATCGTGAACGGCGTGGGCCAGCTCGTCGAGTCGTTCACGATGCGCAAGATGGGTGCGGCGACGTGGGGCTGGATGCTGGCGGGAGGCGTCGTCAGCGTGCTCTTCGGCATCGTGCTGCTCGCCTGGCCGGGTGCCGGGCTCGTCACGCTCCTGTGGGTGGTGGGGATCTTCTCCATCGTCTTCGGCGTGATCCTGGTCGTGTGGGCGCTGCGCCTGCGGCGCGCGGTCGACGCCCGCGGCGGTGTCGGTCAGGAACAGCGGGCGACCACGGAGTGAGCCGGGCCGCCGCCGGCGGACTGCCGGCGGCGGACCAGCGGTCGGGCTACAGGTTCGGCTTGACGTCCTGGTCGTAGATGCCGGTCAGGGTCTTCTTCAGCGCCGTCAGCTCCGCCTGGGGGTCGGCCTGCTGGGTCAGGATGTTCGCGCAGGTCTTGGCCATCTCCTGGTCGCCGCCGGGGAAGAACACGCGCGCCCGGTCCTGCACGCGGGTGACCTCGAGCTGGTCGATCGCGACCTTGCTCTGCGGGGTCTTCGTCACGAGGCCGGAGATGTCGGCGGACTTGCGCACCGGCAGGTATCCGGTGGCGTCGGCGAAGGCGACGGTGTTCTCCGGCGAGGTGAGGAACTTCAGGAACGTGGCCGCGGCCAGCTGGTTCTCCTTCGGGATGTCCTTCGGGATCCCGAGGCCGGCGCCGCCGGTCGGGCACACCGGGGAGGTGACGACGGGACCACCGGGGAGGGGACCCGCGCCGACGTCGAACGTGGCGGCCTTGAGGATGCCGACCAGGTTGCCCGTGGAGGCCACGGTTGCGCTGACGGCCCCGGCGGACAGGTCGTTGCTGGAGTCCTTGCTCGACACCCCGGCCCACCCGTTCTTGTACACCGAGTCCTGCAGGAACTGCATCGCGGCGACGGACTCCGCGGAGTCACTGGTGACGTCCCAGTCCTTGCTCCACCCGCCGCCCCAGCCCCACAGGTTGTTCTGGAAGGTCCACCCGGCGTACCCCGCGAGTGCCGGCAGCTGGAACGCGTGCTGGACACCGGTGCCGGAGGCCTGCAGCCGGGGCGCCCACTCCGCGAACTCGGTCCACGTCGTCGGGGTCCGGTCGGGCAGCCCGGCCGCCGCCCAGTGCGCCTTGTTGTAGTAGAACAGCGGCGTCGAACGGGCCCACGGGATCGCCCACTGCCCGCCCGCGTACTGGTAGTCGGCCAGCAGCTGGTCGCGGTAGTCGGGGGTCTCGATGCCGACGGTCCTGATCAGCGAGTCGAGCGGGACGATGGACCCCAGCATGTAGTACCGGAACCACCAGACGTCGGACAGCACGATGAGGTCGGGGAGCGTCCCGCCGGTCTGGGCGGTCTGGAACTTCTGCGCGATCTCCTCGTAGTCCTTGCCCGCCGTCACGAGGGTGACCTTGATGTCGGGCTGGGCGGCGTGGAACGCGTCGACGATCTGCTGCGACACCGCCTGGGACGAGCCCGGGTTGCTCGACCACCAGGTGATCTGGGCAGCCGGCTTCACCCCCGAGTAGTCGATCTCGGTCGTCGTCGCTGCCGGGGCGGCACCGGAGGTCGTCGCGGGGCCGCCGCACGCGGCCACGGCCGCGGTGAGCCCGACGGCCGAGGCGAGGCGCAGGAAACCGCGCCGGTCCATGGCCGGGGTCAGTGCAGCGCGGGGGGAGGTACCGGAGGGCATGGAAGGTCCTTTTGATGGGTGGGGAGAGAAAAACGGTGGTGCGGTGCTCGCTCAGTCCTTCACGGCGCCCTGGGTGAGCCCGGAGATGACGTAGCGCTGGAGCGCGGCGAACACGATGAGGACCGGCACGATGACGGCGACGGAACCGGCCATGAGCACCCCGTACGCGGCGATGCCGTTCTCGTTGTTGGTCAGCAGCGTGAGGCCGACCGGCAGGGTCATCATCGACGGGTTGCTGACGATGACCAGCGGCCACAGGTAGTCGTTCCACTCGAACACGATGCTGACCAGCGCGACCGTCACGATGCTGGGCGCGGAGATCGGCACGACGATGCGGGTGAGCCTGCGCCAGTGGCCGGCGCCGTCGATCTCGGCCGCCTCCAGGATCGACATCGGCAGCGTCATGAAGTGCTGGCGGAGCAGGAACGTGCCGAACCCGGTGCCGAGGCCGGGCAGGATGATCCCCCAGTAGGTGTCGGCGCCGCCGAGGCCGGTGACCAGGATGTAGTTCGGCAGCAGCGACACCTGCGGCGGCACCATGAGCGTCACCAGGATCCCGGCGAAGATCAGCTTCTTGGCGGGGAACCGCACGAAGACCAGCGCGTAGGCCGTGGAGATCGCCAGCAGCACCTTGAGCCCGGCTCCGACCACGGTCACGAGCGCCGAGTTGAGGAACAGCCGCACGAAGGGGACGTCGCGGGCGGCCTGCACGTAGTTGGTGGGGGCGAGGCTGCCGGGCAGGAGCGAGGACAGGTCCCGGCTCAGCAGTTCGGTCGGCGTCTTGAAGGACGAGAGCATCATCCACACCAGCGGCAGCACGACGACCGCGACGGCCAGCACGATCGGGAGGTAGGACCCCACCGCCGCGGAGAGGAGGTTGCGCGGGGCCAGCGGGTGCGCGCGGGTGACGGGCTCGGGTCCCGTCGCCGTGAGGGTCATCGGTAGTGCACCCGTCGCTCGAGGACCAGCATCTGGACGGCGGTGAACAGCACCAGCAGGCCGAACAGGACCGTCGACACGGTGGCGGAGTAGCCGGCGCGGTTGTAGCCGCCGAAGGCCTGCAGGTAGGCGTCGTAGATCAGCGTGGTCGTGCCCTGGCCGAGCGGGGTCATGATCCGGATGATGTCGAAGGCCTGCAGCGAGTTGAGAACGCTCGTGACCAGCAGGAAGAACGTGGTGGGGGAGAGGATCGGCAGGACGATCGACCGGAACGTCCGCAGCGGGCCCGCCCCGTCGATGGACGCTGCCTCGAGCAGGTCGCGCGGCACGGACTGGAGCCCGGCGAGGTAGATCACCGCCGCGTAGCCCATGTTCTTCCAGACGTAGACGACGATCACCATCACGAGGCTCAACGACGGGTCGTTGAACCACTGCGGGCTCGGCAGCCCCACGGTGTTCAGCACCTGGGCGATCAGGCCGAGCGTGGGGTCGAACATGAACGACCAGATCAGCCCCACGCCGACCCCGGAGAGCACGAACGGTGAGAACACCGCGGCGCGGGCGAAGCCGACGCCCCGGACGCTGCGGTTCAGCGCCAGCGCGATCAGCAGGCCCAGCAGCATCGACCCGCCGACCGTGGCGACGGTGAAGATCGCGGTCACCCGCGCGATCTCGAGGGTGTCCGGTGAAGTGAAGAACCGTACGTAGTTGCCCAGGCCGACGGGCACGGCCGTGGCCGCGCCCAGGGTCCAGTTGAGGGTGGAGTAGTAGATGTTGCTCAGCAGCGGGCGGTAGCTGAAGGCGACGATCAAAAGGATGTTCGGGGCGGCGAGGGCGAGGAACACGAGGAAGTCGTGGCGCTCACGGGCTCCGAAACGGCGTCGCGGCGCCGGGGCCGGCTTGGGTACGGTCGGTGGCGGTGGCGCCACCCGCACGGACGTTACCGATGACATTCCCGCACTCCGCAGTCCCTGCCCGTCGATCGACACCGCGGTGGTCCGCGGCTGGGCAGACCTTGGCAACACGAAATGAGCGGTTGGTGATCCGAAGTCAGCCGCTTCCCCAACACCCGGCCACCGGCAGGGGCTGATGTATCCCCGTTCCGATCAGCTATCCCGACATATGCGTCAATCGTGCGAAAACGGGCGCGCACCAGATGGTGGAGCCCCAACAAGGGCGGATCGGCGGATCCCGCGCCGTTATTCGTGGGGGGCGCGGGGGTGCCGTGGACCGGGCG
>NZ_JAAXKY010000056.1 GCF_012911925.1 Pseudonocardia xinjiangensis
GACAGCCCACCACCCCCACCACCCAGGCGACGGTGCAGACGCAGCCGAAGGGCGGGGTCGACCTCACCCTCAACAAGGTGCTGGCGGGCGCCGGGGCTGCGGCGACGAGCGCGGTGCTCGGGTCCTTCTTCGGCGCAGCGGGCACGGTGACCGGTGCCGCGCTCGGCTCGGTCGCGAGCACCGTGGCCGCCACCCTCTACCAGCAGTCACTTGACCGCACCCGGGACAAGATCGCAGCCCGCATCCGGTTCACCCGTGGCCGCGGCATGGACGCGGTGGAGGAGCGGGCCGCCGAGATCACCATGCCGATGCCGCGCATCTCGCCCGAGGCGCCCACCGCCCATCTCCGCGTCGGACCGGGCGTCCAGCCCGTCGTCCAACCCGTCGTGGCGGCGCGGTCCCCGCGGCACCGGTTCGTCCTCTGGACGGGGGCGACCGTGCTCGTCTTCGTGCTCGGCCTGCTCGCGATCACGGGGGTGGAGTGGGCGAAGGGATCCACCCTCACCTCGGGCCAGTCCGGGACGTCCGTCGGCCGGGTGATCGAGGGCAACCACGAGCCCCGGCACAAGGAGGAGCGGGTCGAGCCGACCCCGACGCCGGAGCCGACGCCCACCCCGACCACGAGCGCCGACCCCAGCACCGACCCGAGCAACGCTCCCGGCGCCGGTCAGGACAGCAGTGGCGCGAACTCCTCGAAGGACCCGGGCGACGGGGGCAGCGCCACCTCCCGCCCCGCCGAACCCGGCGGCGACTCCGGCGACCTCCGGGACGACGGCTCCGGGACCGGGGGCTCCGGAAACGGCGGAACCGGGAACGGCGGCTCCGGGACCGGGGGCTCGGGTACCGGTGGCTCGGGCACCGGCGGCTCGGCCAACGACGGCTCCGGGAACAACCGATCGGGCGGCGACAGCTCGGGCAACAACGGCGGCGCCGTCCCGACCCCGCTGGTCCCGGTACCCGGCGGCGAGAACAACTGACCGCTCCTCGCAGACCCCGCGGCCTCGTCGCAGAGGCTACGGAGTCTGCGAGGACGGCAGCCGGTCTGCGAGGACGGTCAGGCGCGGAGGCGGGCCGCCAGCGCGGCGGCGGCCGCTCGCGGGTCCTCGGCCTGCGTGATCGCCCGCACGACGACGACGCGGTCGGCACCGGCGGCCAGCACCTCGTCGAGCCGGGCCTCGTCGATGCCGCCGATGGCGAACCACGGCCGCGACGGCGACCGGCCAGCCACCGTCCGCACCAGATCGAGCCCCGGTGCCGGTCGGCCCGGCTTGGTCGGCGTTGGCCAGCACGGGCCGACGCAGAAGTAGTCCACGCCCGCCTCCTGTGCGGCCGTCGCGGTCTCGTCCGCACTGTGCGACGAACGCCCGACCACCACGTCGTCGCCCACGATCTTGCGGGCCCAGGCGACGGGCAGGTCGTCCTGGCCGAGGTGCAGCACATCGGCGCCCGCGGCGAGCGCCACGTCCGCCCGGTCGTTCACCGCGAGCAGCGCGCCGTGCCGGGCGCAGGCCTCGGCGAGCACCTCCAGCGCCGCGAGCTCCTCGCGGGCCTCCAGCGCGCCGTCGGCGCCCTTGTCGCGTAGCTGGACGATGTCGACACCACCCGAGAGCGCCGCGTCGGCGAACCGGGCGAGGTCGCCGGTGCGGCGCCGCGCGTCGGTGCAGAGGTAGAGGCGCGCGTCGGCCAACCGCGCGCGCAGGGCGTCTCCGTCGAATCCGGGCACGGTGACCGACCCTACGCGGCACCGGACGCGGCGCGTACTGTGAACCACAGGTGACGCACGGGAGCCCGGCAGCGGGCTGAGAGGGGATCCGGAGATCCCGACCGTCGAACCTGATCCGGGTCATGCCGGCGCAGGGAGCGGGGAGATGACGAACTCACGGTTGACGGTGATCGGCGCAGGGGTGATCGGCCTGTCCTGCGCCTGGCGGGCCGCGTCCGCCGGCCTGCAGGTCACGCTGCTCGACCCGGCGCCCGCCTCCGGGGCGTCCTGGGTGGCGGGCGGGATGCTCGCACCGGTCACCGAGGCGTGGCCGGGCGAGGAGGCGCTGCTGGAGCTCGGCGTGGAGTCCGTGCGCCGCTGGCCCGGCTTCGCCGAGGAGGTCGCCGCCGCCGCGGGCCGCCCCGCCGGGCTGCGCACCGAGGGCACCGTCGTGGTCGCCACCGGGGCAGGCGACCGCGCCGAGCTGGACACCCTTGCGGGCTACCTGGCGCGGCTCGGCCGTGCCGTCGAGCGGCTCTCCGGCCGCGAGCTGCGGCGCCTGGAGCCCGCGTTGGGACCGGACGTCCGCGGTGGCCTGTCGGTACCCGACGACCTCGCGGTCGACAACCGCATGTTGCTCGCCGCCCTGCGGGCCGCCGCCGAGCGCGCCGGGGCCGCCGTCGTCGAGAGCGCCGCACGGGCCGTCCTCGACGACGGGACGCGCGTCACGGGTGTGCGCACTGACGGGGCCGAGCTCCCGTCCGACCTCGTGCTCGTCAGCGCGGGCGCCCACTCCGCCGCGCTGCACCCGGTGCTGCGCGGGCTGGTGCGCCCGGTGAAGGGCGAGATCCTGCGGCTGGCCCACCGCGCAGGCGCGTTCCCGGCGCCGAGCCGCACCGTACGGGCGCTCGTGGACGGCCGTCCGGTCTACGCCGTGCCGCGCAACGGCGGCGGTCTCGTCATCGGGGCCACGCAGGCCGAGACCGGGTTCGACACCGAGGTCACCGTCGGCGGTGTGCGCGACCTGCTGCGCGACGCGGAGCGGGTGCTCCCGGGCATCGCCGAGTACGCACTGGCGGAGAGCGCGGCCGGGCTGCGGCCCGGCAGCCCGGACAACCTGCCGCTGGTCGGCGCCGTGGGGCCGGAGGGACTGCTCGTCGCCACCGGCCACCACCGCAACGGGATGCTGCTCGCCCCGGTCACAGCCGACGCCGTGCTTGCGCTCCTGCACGGCCGTCCCGTCCCCGAGTCGGTGCGTGCGGCCGACCCGCACCGATTCCGCGGAGCGCATCAGCACCCCGAGGAGGTAGCACGTGCACGTGTGGATCAACGGTGACCAGCGTGAGCTGGGCGCGGGCGCGAGCGTGCTCGACGCGCTCGCCGAGCTGGGCGCGCCGAGCAGTGGCGTGGCGGTCGCAGTGGACGGCGAGGTCGTGCCGCGGGCCGGTTGGGCGGACACTCGACTGGCCGACGGCGCCCGTATCGAGGTCCTGACGGCGGTGCAGGGAGGATGACGATGATCGGAGAGCCCGTGACACGCTCGGACGTCGACGGCGACGTCCTGGTGATCGGTGGACGGAAGATCCCGTCCCGGCTGATCATGGGGACCGGTGGTGCGGCCAACCTGGAGATCCTGGAACGCGCGCTCGTCGCATCCGGCACCTCTCTGACCACCGTGGCGATGCGGCGGATCGACGCGGCCACCGGCACGGGCGTGCTCGACCTGTTGCGTCGCCTGGGCATCGAGGTGCTGCCCAACACCGCGGGCTGCCGCACCGCGGCGGAGGCCGTGCTCACCGCGCGGCTGGCGCGGGAGGCGCTGGAGACCGACCTCGTGAAGCTCGAGGTGGTGGCCGACGAACGCACGCTCCTGCCCGACCCGATCGAGCTGCTGGACGCCGCGGAGCAACTCGTCGACGACGGCTTCACGGTGCTGCCCTACACCAACGACGACCCGGTGCTGGCACGCAAGCTGGAACAGGCGGGCTGCGCCGCGGTGATGCCGTTGGGTTCGCCGATCGGCACCGGGCTGGGCATCCGCAACCCGCACAACATCGAGATGATCGTGGCTGCCGCCTCGGTGCCGGTCGTGCTCGACGCCGGCATCGGCACGGCCTCGGAGGCCGCGCTGGCGATGGAGCTGGGCTGTGACGCCGTGCTGCTCGCCACGGCGGTCACGCGGGCAGGAGACCCGGAGCGGATGGCGCACGCGATGCGCCTGGCGGTGGAGGCGGGACGCGCCGCGCGGGGAGCGGGCCGCATCCCGCGGCGCTACTGGGCGCAGGCCTCCTCCCCGGACCCGGACGCCGGCTGAGGCCGTCACTCACTCCACGAAGCAGAACTCGTTGCCCTCGGGGTCGAGCATCACCTGGAACGAGCCGTGGGCGTCGGTGACCACATCTCCGCTGCGGGTGGCCCCCAGCCCCACGGCCTCGTCCGCGGCCGCCGCGACGGCAGGCCCGGACAGGTCGAGATGCAGCCGGTTCTTCGTGGCCTTGGCCTCCGGCACCGCCTGGAAGGCCAGCCGGGGCATGCCCGGCGGATCGACGTAGGACCAGCCGGGCTCCCGGTCCACAGGTTCTCCGCCGACCAGCGCGGCCCAGAACCGGACCAGCCGGGCCGGGTCGTGGCAGTCGATGACGATCTCGTCCAGCCGGGCGCGCACGCCGGCACGATAACGGCAGCGTGCGTCAGCCCTCGAGCATCGGCACGACCGCTTCCACGCCGGCGCGATGCCGCCGGGCGAGCTCCTGGTAGATGCCCGGGTTGCCCTCCACCCACCAGCGGGCCGACTGCGTCAGTGGGCCCTTCTCCCGGCCGACCGTGTCCAGCACGAGGGTCTCGTCGGGCACCACCGTGTTGGGCGCGACGGTGGCGCCCGCCCCCACGAGGCAGCGCGCCCCGATGCGGGCGCCGTCCTGGATGGTGGAGCCGTTGCCGATCAGCGCCTCGGGGCCGATCACGCACCCGTGCACCACGCAAAGATGCCCGATCGTCGCACCTGCGCCGACCTCCGTGATGGGATCATTGCCGCCGTGCAGCACACAGCCGTCCTGCACGTTCGCGCCCTCGCGGATGATGATGGGACCGAAGTCGGCGCGGAGCACCGCGTTGTACCAGATCGATGCGTGGGCCTCGACGCGCACATCGCCGACCAGCGTGGCGGTGGGGGCGATGAACGCGTCCGGGTGCACGGTCGGGGACAGGCCCTCGAAGGAGAACAGCGGCATGGCCCGCAGCGTGCCACCCGGGTGCGTCCGGCGCGTCGCTCGGTGGACCGTCTCCCTGCCGGGCACCGTGGTGGCCGACCGTGGGGAGGTGCTCGCCGATGATCGCACGACGTGGCCCGGTCCTGGCCGTCCTCGCGGTGGTGCTCGCCGGCTGCGGTGCCGAGTCCGGGCCGTCGGGTCCGCCGCCCGGCGCCGTGCTGCCCGAGCCCGTGCCCACCGTCCGGTCGACCCCACCGGCGGGCTCCACGGCCGGTGAGGCGGCCGCGGTGCCGGTCTACTACGTGGCGGACACCCCGGCCGGCCCGCGGTTGCAGCGGGAGTTCCACCGCGTCCCGTCGGACAACCGGGCGAGTGCCGCCGTGCGCGAGATGCTGGCCGAGCCCACCGGCACCGACCCCGACTACCACTCGTACTGGCCGTCCGGCACCACGTTGCGCACGCCCGTGCGCGTCGAGGACACCACGATCGTCGTGGACCTGGCGGGGGCCGACGGTGCTCCGCCGAGCCCCGAGCTCGCGGAGCTCACCGTGCAGCAGCTCGTGTTCACGGTGCAGGGCGCGCTGCAGTCCGCCGACCCGGTGCGGATCCTGGTGGACGGCAAGCCGGTGGCGCGCCTGTGGGGAACGGTGCCGACGGCCGAGCCGGTGCGCCGCGGCGACGACTACGCGCTCCGCTCCCTCGTCCAGATCGACGGGCCCGCCGACGGCGCGGTGGTCGGGCGCGAGGTCGAGGTGACCGGCGAGGCCGCGGTGTTCGAGGCGACGGTGCTGTGGCAGGTGCTGCGGGACGGCGCCGTGGTGCGGTCGGGCGTCACGAGCACCAGCGAGGGCCAGCGGTTCGCCCCGTTCGCCTTCACGGTGGCCCTGGCGCCCGGTGACTACGTCGTGCGGGTGCTGGAGGACGACGTGTCCGGCGGCGAGGGACGCCCCGTCCTGACCGACGACAAGTCGGTGACGGTCCGCGGATAGGGCCCCCGGCACGTCAGTCCGGTGGGGTCTTCGGGGTCTTCAGCCCCAGACTCCGCAGCTCCAGCGCCGCGAGCCCGTGCACGACGGCCCGGTCGTCGCGCCGCCAGGCCGCAGCGGGGTCGGGGGAGACCTTGAGCAGGCGCCGGACCGGCAGCCGGGTCATCGCGCGCAGGGCCAGGAGATCGGAGTCGACGGAGCGCACCGCCACGGCCGACCGGGCCGCCCGCGCGTACCGCAGGCGCAGCGGCAGCCACACGAACAGCACCGGCAGCGCCCCCAGCACCACGATCCCGACCGCCGTGCCGAGCGCGACGGTCGCGACCGTCTCCAGCTGCTCCCGGCCGGCCGTCGCCAGCGCGTCGCCCGCCCCGGTGCCGCCGCTCAGCCCGCGGGCGAGGTCGTCCCCGACGAACGGCACCTGCTGGGCGGTCCGCGCCGCCTCGTCGAAGGCGCCGCGGATGGTGCCCCCGGCGTCGACCATCGTCTGTGCGGGCCCCTGCAGGCCCAGGATGAGCTCGCGGGCCGCCTGCGCGGCCAGGACACACACCACCAGCCATCCGACTGCGAGCAGGTCCGCCAGCAGTTGGAGCACTACCCGCGCCGGACGTTCGGCGTAGAACCGCATGGCGGCGCAGCGTACGAGCCGCCCGTTCCGCGCCCCCCGGCGAGTCGCCCGTTTCCCGCACGCGAGTCGCCCGCCCTGGATGTGCGAGTCGCCCGCTCTGGGCGCGCGAGTCGCCCGTTTCCGGCTCGCGAGTCGCCCTTCCCCGCGGGCTCGGGGTGCGGGTCTCGACATGATCGTTCCGAGGTCGGCCCGTGCGTCCGCGTGAGGGCGTATCGGTGGATCTCGCGACGATCACTGCTCAGGCCGGCCCCAGAGGGCGGAGGAGCGCCGCTGGATGTCGGCGTAGGTGGGCGTGGCCGCGTCGAGCGGCCGGTCGTCGCGCACGGCCTCCGCGGCCGCGACCGCGGCTCCCACGGCCGCCCGGAACAGCAACGAGCCCGTGCTGATGCGCCGTACCCCCAGGGCCGCCAGCTCGCGCACGCTGGTGCGGCCGGGGAGGTGCAGCAGGTTCACGGGCCGGTCCACTCCGGCGACGAGGGCGCGGACGTCGTCCGGGGCGGCGAGCCCCGGCACGAACACGCCGTCGGCGCCGGCCCCGGCATAAGCCCGACCCCGCCGCACCGCCTCGTGGACCGGGGCCGCCGGATCGAACCAGTGCGTGTCGGTGCGCGCGTTGAGGAACAGGCCGGGAGCCCGCTGCTTGACGGCCTGCAGCAGCCGCACCTGCGTACTGACGTCGACCAGGACGTCCCCCGGTCTGCCGTCCTCGAGGTTGATCCCGGCGACTCCGATCGAGGCCAGTTCGGCGGCCAGGTCCGCCACCTCGGACGGGTCGTCGCTGAACCCTGCTTCGAGGTCCACGGTGACGGGCACGGGCAGCGCCACCAGTCTCCGGGCCAGCGTGAGCGTCTCGGTGCGCGCGAGGCCTGCCGCGTCGGGCAGCCCGTGAGCCGCGGCGACGCCGAGGCTGGTCGTGCCGACGGCCGCGAACCCGGCCTCGGCGAGCGCAGCGGCCGAGGCGACGTCCCAGGCGTTGGGCAACAGCAGCGGGTCAGCGCCATGGTGCAGGTCGTGGAACCTCGTCATGCGGGCACGGTAGGACGCCCTCGGTTCGGCGGCCGCCGAAACGTCGGCGCGGCAGGATCGGGGGATGACGACCGGTGCCGCTCTCGCCGACCTCGCCGCGTTGCTCGCCGACCGGACGCGCGCGCAGTTCTGTCTCGCGCTGCTGGACGGGCGGGCATGGACGGCCGGGGAGCTGGCCGCGCTCGCCGGCGTGGCCCCCTCCACGGCCAGCGAGCACCTCGGGCGCCTCGTGGCGGGCGGCCTGCTGGTGGAGCGCCGCCAGGGCAGGCACCGGTACGTCCAGCTCGCCGCCCCGGAGGTGGCGCAGCTCCTGGAGGACCTGGGCGCTCACGCCGCCCCGCGGGGAGCGGAGCCGGTCGGCCTGCGAGCGGTGGCGACGACGGCCGCCCTCGCCTGGGGCCGAACCTGTTACGACCACCTCGCCGGGCGGCTCGGGGTGGCGATCACCAGCGCGCTCGGCGAGCGCGGACTTCTCGATCTCACCGGCGGGTTCGCCCTCACTACGGACGGGATGGCCTGGTTCCGTGCCGAGCTGGGCTTCGTGCCGGTCCCATCACGTCGTCCGGTCGCGCGTGCGTGCCTCGACTGGACCGAGCGGCGGTCCCACCTGGCGGGGCAGGCCGGCGCCCACCTGCGATCCAGGATGCAGCACAACGGCTGGATCGCGGGCAGGGGCGATGGGCGCGCCGTCCGGCTGACCCCGTCGGGTACGCGTGCGCTGTCCGACCTGCTCGGCGTCACGCTCCCCACCGCCGCGACACCAACCTGATGGACAGGCCGCGCGGTCAGACGTGGATGGGTCCCTGGCGCTCGGCCAGGCGGGAACCGGCGCCGCCCCAGTGCAGGGCGATCATCTCCGCGGCGATCGACACGGCCGTCTCCTCCGGGGTGCGGGCCCCCAGGTCGAGCCCGATGGGCGACGACATGCGCTCGATCTCGGCCTCGGTCACCCCGACCTCACGCAGGCGCTCCAGCCGGTCCTCGTGCGTGCGCCGCGAGCCCATCGCCCCGATGTAGCCGACCTCCGGCAGCCGCAGGGCCACCTCGAGCAGCGGCACGTCGAACTTCGGGTCGTGGGTGAGGACGCACAGCGCGGTCCTGGCGTCGATCCGCCCGGCCTCCGCCTCGGCGGCGAGGTAGCGGTGCGGCCACTCCACGACGACCTCGTTGGCACCGGGGAAGCGCGACGCCGTGGCGAAGACGGGACGCGCGTCGCACACGGTGACCCGGAAGCCGAGGAAGCTGCCGATCTTCGCGACCGCGGCCGCGAAGTCGATCGCACCGAAGACGATCATCCGGGGCGGCGGGGCGAACGACTCGACGAACACGTCGAGGCCCTCGCCGCGACGCTGCCCGTCGACGCCGTAGTGCAGCATCGCGTTGCGCCCCGCGTCGAGCAGCCCGCGCGCGTCGTCGCGGATGGCGTCGTCGAGCCGGGCGGAGCCGGTGCCGCCGTCGGTTCGGTCGGGCCACACGATCAGCCGGGTGCCGAGCCGCTCGGCGGGGCCGGACACCACGGTGGCCACCGCGACCGGCGACTCGTCGCGGATCGCCTCGGCCACCGCGCCCAGCTGTGCGTACTGCTCGGGGTCGACCTTCTCCACGAAGATGTCGATGATCCCGCCGCACGTGAGCCCGACGGCGAAGGCGTCGTCGTCGGACACGCCGTAGCGCTGCAGGATGGGCCGCCCGTCGGACAGCACCTGCTGCCCGAGCTCGTAGACCGCGCCCTCGACGCAGCCGCCGGAGACGCTGCCGACCGCTTCGCCACCCGGCCCGACCAGCATCGACGCGCCAGGCTGACGTGGAGCGGAACTGTACGTCCCGACCACGGTGGCGAGCGCTGCCGGCTCGCCCTTGTCCCACCAGTCTTCGAGCTGGCGAACTACGTCACGCATTGCGAACCACCTCGAGCAGTTGTTGCAGAGTGGCGAGGCTGTGCCCGGCCAACAGATCGTCCAAGTACGGAAGGGCCGCGACTATTCCGCCCTGTACCGGCGCGTAGCCCTCCTTGCCCGCGTGGGGGTTCACCCAGACCAACCGGTGGGCGAGCCTGCGCAGCCGCGCCATCTGCTGGGAGAGCAGCTCCGTGCCGCCGCGTTCCCAGCCGTCGGAGAAGACCACGACGACGGCGCGCCTGGCCGCACCGCGCTGCCCCCACCGGTCGACGAACGCCTGCAGCACCTCGCCGAGGCGGGTGCCGCCCGACCAGTCGGGGATCGCCTTGCCCGTGGCGGCCAGTGCGCGTTCGGCGTCGCGCATCTGCAGCTCCCGGGTGACGCGGGTGAGCCGGGTGCCGAGGGTGAACACCTCCACGGCGCCGGGTGACCGCCGCACGACGACGTGGGCGAAGCGGAGCAGCGCGTCGGCGTAGGGCTCCATGGAACCCGAGACGTCGACGAGCAGCACGATCTTGCGAGGCCGCCGGGAATGGTCGCGACGGCGCAGCTCGCGCAGCTCACCCTGGTTGTGCAGGGTGGCGCGCAGGGTGGCCCGGGCGTCGGTGCCGCCGTGCCGGGACGGTCGCATCCGGCGGGACCTGCGCCGCGGCAGCTCGGGCTGCAGCAGGGCCAGCAGCGTGCGCAGGTGTTCGCGCTCGGCCGGTGTGAGCTCGGCGAGGTCGCGGTTGCGCAGTACCTCGGCACCACTGGCGCGGGCCCGGATCTGTGGCTCCTGCCCGTCGTCGTCGCTCTCACCGTCGGTGTTGTCCGGGGTGAGTGCGGCGAGCGTGGGCGGTGGCGGCTTGCGGTGGTCGGTGATGTCGGTGCGGCCCCCCGGCGGCGGGGTGAACCAGTCCTCGAACGCGCGGTCGTAGCGCGGCAGGTCGTCGGGGTCGGAGCAGAGGGTGAGCCGACCGGCCCAGTAGGTCTGCGTCCGGCTGGTGACGTCGAGCGCGTCGAGCGCGGCGAGGAACGCGGCCACCCGGTCGGTGGTGATCGCGAGCCCCGCGTTGCGGAGCACGACCGTGAAACCCACCAGACCCGGGACCGGGTCGTCGGTCGGCGCTGGCGTGGACGCGGTCATGGCTCAGGAGGCGAGCAGGGTGTCGAGCTGCTTGCGGACGCGGTCGGCGTCCTCGCGGTACTTGAGGACGGCGCCGAGCGTGGCGGCGGCGCTGTCGACGTCGAGGTGCCGGGCGCCGACGAGCTGCAGGGCGCGGGCCCAGTCGATCGTCTCGGCCACCCCGGGCGGCTTGAGCAGGTCGGCCCGGCGCAGCTGCTGGACCGCCCCTGCCACCTGCGCGGCGAGCCGCTCGGGCAGGCCGGGTAGCCGGGAGTGCAGGATCTCGATCTCGCGCTGCAGATCGGGGTGGTCGAGCCAGATGTAGAGGCAGCGCCGCTTGAGTGCGTCGTGCACCTCGCGCGTGCGGTTGGACGTGAGGACGACCACCGGCGGCACCTTCGCCCTGACCTCGCCGATCTCGGGAATGGTGACGGCGTGTTCGGTGAGCACCTCGAGCAGGAATGCCTCGAACTCGTCGTCGGCGCGGTCGATCTCGTCGATCAGCAACACGCTCGGAGTGGTCTGCAGAGCGCGCAGGATCGGCCGGGCGAGCAGGAAGCGCGGGTCGTACAGGGATGCCTCCACCGCGTCGGCGTCGAGCGTCTCACCGGTCGCGCTCGCCGCGGCCTCGAGTGCGCGCAGGTGCAGCAACTGACGGGGGAAGTCCCAGTCGTACAGGGCCTGGGCCGCGTCGATGCCCTCGTGGCACTGCAACCGGATGAGCTCGGCTCCGAACACCTGCGCGAGCGCATGGGCCAGTGCGGTCTTGCCGGTACCCGGCTCGCCTTCGCAGAACAGGGGCCGGTTCATCTGCACGGCCAGGAACGCGGCCGTGGCGATGCCGTCGTCTGCGAGGTAGCCGGTGGTGCGCAGGGCAGCCGCCAGCTCGGTGGGGGAACCCGTGGCGTTCGGGCGATCGGTCACGGATCCAGCATGACTGAACCGGGGAGCCCTAGCCACCGCGGGTGAGGACACGCGAGCCCCGGCGGGGGTGGATCCGGCCGAGTTGCGGGACCTTCGCTACTCGCTGTGACCGGCCGATCTACTGCCGAACCAACAATACTTCCGGTTTGATTGTAATCGATCCGCCGTGATGCGCCCGTAATCGATTGGTGCTCTGACCTGCAGAGATATGGATATTGCCCCCCGTGTCCGTTGCTTCTCGTGACCTCGGTCACCCATCTGGGGTTTGACGATTTCCCGAGGGTGCCTCGTAACGTCTACGGCCGGTCGTTCCGAGAGGGCCGATCGGAATACATCCGGAGCTGTCGCACCAGGGTCCTGTCCCGCGGTTCCGGTCCGTCGAGATGGAGACGGGACAGGGCCGAGGACGCCATTTCGGAGAAGTCGCCCCAGGCTTTGACGAGATGGCAGGGAGCTGCTCGCCGGGTCGAACCCCCTGCCCGCTGACGAGCACGTTCTCCTCGATGGTGCGAATGGAGAACAAAGAAATGACTTCTCGACCTGTTTCCCGCAAGGGCCGAAGTCTCCTGCGTCTGGCTCTCGCCGGCGCAGTCGCGGTTGGTGTCCCGTTCGCTGTTGCAGGCACCGCCAATGCCGCCCCCGACTCCGCCTGGGACAAGCTTGCCCAGTGTGAGAGTGGCGGTAACTGGAAGATCAACACCGGAAACGGCTACTACGGTGGCCTGCAGTTCAATCCCACGACCTGGCGGGCCTACGGTGGCGCGGGTATGCCGCACCAGGCGAGCCGGCAGCAGCAGATTGCTGTCGCTGAGCGGGTGCTGGCGGCGCAGGGCTGGAACGCATGGCCGTCCTGCTCGCGCAAGACCGGTGTGCGCGGCAACGCCTCCCAGATCCGGGTCTCCGAGCCCATTGCCGTGAAGGCCCCGGCAAAGGCGGCGGCTCCGGCGAAGGCCAAGGCGAAGGCACAGGCCAAGGCGCCGGCACGGGTGGAAAGGGTCGCGGCCCCGCACCTCGCCAAGAACGGCGCGGACTACACCGTCGTCAAGGGCGACACGCTCAGCAAGATCGCCGCGGAGCGTCGCCTTCCCGGCGGCTGGCACGCACTGTTCGACCGCAACACCGACGTTCTGCACAACCCGAACGTCCTGCGGATCGGCCAGCAGCTCGACCTGCACTGATGCGCCCGTGCGTGGGTACGGAGCGGCTCTGCGCGGCTCCGTACCCACGCGCGGCCACAGCCCTCAGGTCGAGCCGACCCACTCGTCGGTGCCGTCGGTGAACGCCTGGTGCTTCCAGACGGGCAGCAGCCGCTTCACCTCCTCGACCAGTTCGGCGCAGGTCTCGAAGGCCTCCCGCCGATGGTCGGCGGCAACGGCGCAGGCGAGTGCGACGTCCCCGATCTCGAGCCGGCCGACCCGGTGGCTCACCGCGATCGCCCGCACGCCCGTCGCGCGCGCAGCGATGTCGGCGGCCACCTCGGCCACGACCTTCTCCGCGCTCGGGTGAGCGCTGTACTCCAGGCCGCGCACGGCCCGCCCGCCGTCGTGGTCACGCACCACACCGGCGAACGTCACCACGGCGCCTGCGGCGGCCTGGTCGACGAGCGCGGCGTGCTCCGCCACGTCGAGCGGCGACTCTCCGACGGCAGCCCGCAGGACTACCGCTCGGGTCGTTGCTTCCGTCATCGATGATCGCCTCCTCGAAGCTGGTCCACCGCGTGCTCCAGCACCTCGGCGAGTACCGACAGGCCGTCGCGGACCCCACCCGTCGATCCGGGCAGGTTCACGACGAGCGTGCGTCCCGCGACCCCGCTGAGCCCCCGGGAGAGCACCGCCGTGGGCACCTTCGGCGCTCCGGCGGCCCGGATCGCGTCGGCCAGGCCGGGCACCTCGTAGTCCAGGATCCCGCGGGTCACCTCCGGTGTTGCGTCGGTGGGTGAGATGCCGGTGCCACCGGTGGTGATCACCACGTCGACCCCGTCCGCGACGGCTGCCCGCAGGGCGTCGCCGACCGGTTCGCCGTCGGGCACCACGGACGGGTCCGGGGTCTCGAACCCCCGCTCGCGCAGCCAGTCGACGATGAGCGGGCCCCCGGTGTCGGCGTAGACGCCCGCGGCGGCCCGGTTCGACGCCGTCACCACGCGGGCGCGGCGGCCGGGAGCGCTCACGTGCGGTCCTCCGGACGCGTCCAGGTACCCGTCTTGCCGCCGTCCTTCCGCTCCACCCGCACGCCGTCGAGCACCGCGGCAGGGTCGACGGCCTTGACCATGTCGTGCAGGGCCAGCCCGGCCACGGCGACGGCGGTGAGCGCCTCCATCTCGACGCCGGTGCGGTCGGTGGTGCGCACGGTGGCCCGGATCCGCACCTCCGCCCCGTCCGGCTCGAGGTCGAGCACCACCCCGCTCAAGGCGATCGGGTGGCAGAGCGGCACGAGGTCGGGGGTGCGCTTGGCTCCCATGATCCCGGCGATCCGCGCGGTGGCGAGCGCGTCGCCCTTCGGCAGGCCGTCGCGGCGCAGCAGTTCCACCACCTCGGCGGTGGTGCGCAACGTGCCGGTGGCGACCGCCGTGCGCGCGGTGGGTTCCTTGTCGGTGACGTCCACCATGCGGGCGGCGCCTGCCGTGTCGACGTGGGTCAGCTCCACACCCGAACCCTACGGCGTGGTCGGAGCCGACGCCGCGAGGCGCGGAAGCGAGCACATGAGGGTGATCTGCATCACCGTGAAGCAACCTTCGATGATCTCGAACGTTGATCATCCGGGGATGGTGAGCAGCCACAATTCTGTCCCACTGGGCCGTTCGGAGTACACGATCGGGGCGCGTGCCGCTCCGCGCGCTGTGTTTGCTCCCGGCCCGGACGGACGTAGCGTTCTCCGCGGCCCTCCGGAACTCCCCAGGTTCTGAAGGCCCCGGAACCGCAGCGCTCCCCTGTCCGGCGGTCCCGGCTCCCCGTTGCCTCACGAAGCGCGGGACAGGAACGGACCGTGGTGGCAGCCCCTCTGCCGCCCCGCCAGCTCCCCGGCGGACGTCTGTGCGCAGCGCACGGAGATACACCCATGGCGCGCTACCGCGGCCGTCACCGTGCCCCCACCACGACCGGGCGGACCATCGCCCGCACCGCACTAGCCGGAGCCGTCGCAGGAGCACCACTCGTGATCGCCACCCCGGTGGCTCACGCGGCGACCGACAGCACGTGGGACCGCGTCGCCCAGTGCGAGAGCGGCGGCCGGTGGGACATCAACACCGGCAACGGCTACCACGGCGGACTGCAGTTCTCGCCGAGCACCTGGAGAGGTTTCGGCGGCGCCGAGTTCGCCCCGGTGGCGTACCAGGCCAGCCGCGCTCAGCAGATCGTCGTCGCCGAGCGCGTGCTGGCCAAGCAGGGCTGGGGCGCATGGCCCGTCTGCTCCCGCAAGGCCGGAGCCGTCGGCGAGCCGGCCACCCAGCGCAGCGCCCCCGCCCAGCAGGTGCGGCTCAGCGCTCCCGCCGCCCCTGCTGCCACGAGCGGCACGTACGTCGTGCAGCGCGGGGACACCCTGTCGTCGATCGCGAGCCGGCACGGCGTCGCCGGTGGCTGGAAGACCCTGGTGAACAAGAACCCCGGGCTCGCCGGGAACCCGCACAAGATCTCCCCCGGGCAGCACATCACCCTGTGATCCCGCCTGCTGACCCGCAGCCGCCCTCCGGCGACGGGGCCGGGTGCGGGTCAGCAGGATCGGTAGCGAGCCAGCTGCTCGGGAGTGTCGACGTCGTCGGGGTCGGCCAGGTCCCCGCACTCCACCAGAGCGAGATCGGGGTGCCCGGACAGGTAGCCGCGGGCTCCGGCGTCGCCGGTCGCCGCAGCGCGCACCCCGGCCCAGTGTGACCGTCCGATCAGGACGGGGTGGGCCGGGTGCCCGGAGTAGGCGGCCCGCAGCAGGACGTCGGGCGTGGCCCGGGCCCCGATCCGGGCCACGGCGGCCGCCGTGACCCCCGGCAGGTCCACCAGGTGGACGAGTGCGGCGTCGGGAACGGGGTCGAACTCCGCCAGCGCGGCGAGCCCGGTGCGCAGCGAAGCACCCATGCCCTCCGCCCACCCCTGCGCCACCACGACGTGAACGCCGGACGGGACGAGGTCGGCCACGGCCGTGGCCTCCGCGCCGAGCACCACGACCAGCGGCGCGCAACCGCCGTCGGCGAGCACCCGCAGCGCTCGCCGGACGAGTGGCTCGCCGCCCAGCTCGACCAGCGCCTTGGGCCTGCCCATCCGGCGCCCGGCACCTGCCGCGAGCAGCAGGCCGGCGGGGACGCTTATCTGTTGATCTCCGTGACGGGGTGCACGTAGGGCACCTCATCGAGCGGGAACTCCACGTCGCCGAACGGCGACAGGGAGCCCTGCCGGGGACTGGCGAGCTCGCTCACCGGATGTTCGCCGTCGGGCAGCTCCGGCCACGTCGGGTCGATCCGGCCCTCACGGGCGGCCTTGGCCACGGTGTCCTCCTCGGGGTCGGGCGTCGCGGCCGATTATCCCGTACCGGACCGCGTGGTGAGGGACGAGGTCAGGTACGGACCACTTCGGACCACATCCGAACCCGTCGCAGCACCCAGCTGTCGTCCTGACGATCAGGTGCGGTGCACGAGGGGCGTCGTGCAACGGGCGCCGACTACCGTGGAGGCGATGCCCACTCCGCTGGTCGACTGGTTGCGCGCCCAGGACGACGAGACTCTCGCGGTTCTGCTCCGGCTGCGTCCGGACCTGGCCGTGCCGCCCCCGGCGGACCTCACCGTGCTCGCCACCCGGGCCGGCATCCGGGCGTCCGTCCACCGCGCGTGCGACGACCTCGACCGGGTCACGCTCATCGTCCTCGAGGCGCTCGTCGTCGCGGGCGCGGACAGCGCGCCGGTCCCGCTCGCCGAGGTACGCCGGCTGCTCGGTCCCGACGTGCCCGGCGCGGCGCTCAGCGGGCCGCTGGCGGCGCTGCGTGAGCGCGCACTGGTGTGGGGGCCCGACGACGAGCTGTCCCTCGTCCCCGCCGCGCTCGACGTGGTGCCGCGCCATCCCGGGGGGCTCGGTCGGGAGACGGCGGGCCTCGCGGGGTCGTCGGAGCTGCCCGGGATGCTCGCGGCGGTGTCTCCCGACGAGCGCCGGGTGCTGGACGCGCTGGCGGCCGGACCGCCGATCGGGCGCAGCCGCGCTGGGTCGGACCCGGACAGCGCGGTCGGCAGGTTGCTGGCCCGCGGGCTGCTCGTGCGCGTCGACGCCGAGACGGTCGAGCTGCCGCGGCAGGTGGGGCTGGCACTGAGGGGCGACCGGCCGCTCGGCACCGTGGACGTCAGCCCGCCGGACATCGGGGCCAGGAAGCGCGGCGCCGACGTCGTCGACCGCACTGCGGGAGGGGCCGCGCTGGGCGTGCTGCGTCAGCTGGAGCTCCTCATCGGCTTCTGGGGCCGGACGCCACCGGCAGTGCTGCGCTCCGGCGGCCTGGGAGTGCGGGAGCTGCGCCGGGCGGCCAAGGAGATGGACGTCGACGAGACCGTGGCGGCCCTGCTCGTGGAGCTGGCCGTGGCGGCCGACCTCATCGGGGAGAGCGACGGCGTGGCACCGGACTGGGTGCCCACCACCAACGCCGACGTGTGGGCGGCAGGCGGTCCCGAGCTGCGCTGGTCGCTGATCGCCCGCACCTGGCTGGACCTCCCGCGGCTCCCCGGACTGGTGGGCCGCAAGGACGACGCCGGACGCGTGATCGCGGCCCTGTCCGAGTCCGTCCGGCGCCCGCTGGCCCCGCGGGACCGGCGCCGGGTGCTCGCCGGGCTGGCCGAGCTGCGTCCGGGCACGGCGCCCGGGTCGCCGGCCGCGCTGCGCGACGTACTCGCCTGGCGCGCCCCGCGCCGCGGCGGCCGGCTCCGCGACGAGGTGGTGGGCTGGGTGCTCACCGAGGGCACCGTGCTCGGCGTGGTCGCCCTGGATGCGATCTCCACGCCGGGGCGGGTACTCCTCGACAAGCCGGACGGGCTGGTGGGCGCCCTGCGTGCCACCCTGCCCGAGCCCGTCGACCACGTGCTCCTGCAGGCCGATCTGACCGCCGTGGCACCCGGCCCGCTCCAGCCCGAGCTCGCCGCGGAGCTGGTGCTGGTGGCCGAGGTCGAGTCAGCGGGCGGGGCCACCGTCTTCCGCTTCACCGACGCCACCATCCGCCGTGCGCTCGACGCCGGCCGCACGGCCGCCGAGCTGCACGAGCTGCTCGCGAAGCGCTCGGCCACCCCCGTGCCGCAGGGCCTGACCTACCTCATCGACGACGTCGCGCGCCGGCACGGACGGCTGCGCGGGGGCGTGGCGTCCTCGTTCCTGCGCTCCGACGACGCCGTGCTCATCAGCGAGGTGCTCGCCCACCCCGACAGCGCGGCCCTGGAGCTGCGCCGGATCGCGCCGACGGTGGTGGTCTCCCCGCTGTCGCTCGTGGAGCTGCTGGACGGACTGCGCGCCGCCGGTTTCAGCCCGGCCGCCGAGGACACCGGCGGTGCCGTGCTCGACCTGACCGACAAGGGCAGACGGACCGCGCCGCGCCGGCGCGCGCCCGGACGGACCGGCTCGCCGCCGGAACCCGGTGGTGAGCAGCTCGCCGCGCTCGTGTCCCGGATGCGCGCCGGGGACGCGCTGGCCGGCGTGCGCCGCGACGCCGGGACCCGGGCCAACGGTGGCATCCCCGACCTGCTGCGCTCGGCCGCCGCTGCCCGGCAGCGCGTCTGGATCGGGTTCGTCGACGGGCACGGTGTGGCCGGCGAGCGGGTGCTGGAACCGACGAGCGTGGGCGGCGGTGTGGTGGAGGGCCGCGACACGGTGGAGGGCGGCCTGCACCGCGTGCCACTGCACAGGATCACCAGCATCGCGATGGTCGAGAGCTCGTCGAACGACTCCTGAGCGCTCTCACGCCCAGACGCAGCCAGGCGCCTCCCGGCTCCGTTCACCCTTGCGGGAGAGCGGAGCCGGGGGAGACGCCTGGTCGCGAAGTGCCTGCCGGGATCAGCGAGCGCCTGCGGTCATCCTGTGCTGCATGGCGTGCTCCACCAGCGCGATGAGGGTCTGCTTCGTGGACTGCCGGATGCGCGCGTCACAACTGACGATCGGGATGGCCGGGTCGATCGACATGGCTTCCCGAACGTCCTCGACGCGGTGCTGGAGCAGCCCGTCGAAGCAGTTGAGGCCGACGACGTAGGGAAGTCCGCGGTCCTCGAAGAAGTCGATGGCCGCGAAGGAGTCGGCGAGCCTGCGGGTGTCGACCAGCACGACGGCGCCGATGGCACCGCGTACGAGGTCGTCCCACATGAACCAGAACCGGTGCTGTCCGGGCGTGCCGAACAGGTAGAGGATCAGTTCCGAGTCGAGTGACACACGGCCGAAGTCCATGGCCACCGTGGTGGTGACCTTGTTGGGCGTGGCCGCGAGGTCGTCGACTCCGGCACTGGCCTCGGTCATGACGGCCTCCGTGGTCAACGGAACGATTTCCGAGACCGAGCCGACGAACGTGGTCTTGCCGACGCCGAAGCCGCCGGCCACCACGATCTTGGCGGAGATGGTTGCCGCGGTGGCGATCATCTGCTGTCCGAATCCCCCTGATTGATTGGTCAACGCCGACGCTGAGCGAGGGGGAGACCCGTCAGGTGGGTAACTAGAGCCGACGGAGTCCACTCAACACCCTTTCCATCAGAGCGAGGTCCGGCACGTTGCCGGCGCTGCTCGCGGTCTGGTGCACGGTCACCGCGCCGAGTGCCGCCATGTCGCTCAACAGCACCCTCGCGACCCCCAGCGGGAGTGACATGAGTGCCGCGACCTCGGCGACCGAGCGCGTCTGCTCGCACAGCTCGGCGATGACCCGGTGCTCGACCTGCAACAGGCCAATCTGGTCCCGGCCAAGTCGGCTCGTGGACACCAGAGTTTCGATGGCCAGGTCGAGCCTGGCCTTGGTACGGCCACGAGTCCAGGCGTACGGCCTGACCGCCGACGCACCCGTCTCCTGACCGAGTTGTTCCGCCTCGACGATGCGCATGTCGATCGGCGCTGTCGCCGGCCCCGGTTTGAACAGCTCGGGCGAAGGTGCTGCTCGCGAAGTGGCCGCACCTTCGTCCGAGTCGGCAGGAACGTCGTCGTTCAGCTCGACGTCGGCACCTCGCCTGCGCCCCCACTTGCGGCGGCGCGGCGTGCGCTTGGCGTCGAAACTGAACCCGTTCATGACGTCGGCGAAAGTTGGCTCCGAGGATTGCCGGCGCTCGTCGTCGGGCCCGGGGGGCATCGGACTCACCTGCCTTCCTACCGATCGGTTGCCATACCGGGGGTCTTACGGGGTGTTGCGGGGTGGTGCTCAGAACCCGCCGAAGGAGCCCTGGAGCTCGGCACGCAGTTCCGGCGTGAGGAGCTGGCCGACCCGGTCGACGAGCAGCGTCATCTCGTAACCGATCAGCCCGATGTCACAGCTGGGGGAGGCCAGTACCGCGAGGCAGGAACCGTCGCTGATGGACATGAGCAGGACGATCCCGCGGTCCATCTCGACGACCGTCTGCACGACGCCACCGGCGTCGAAGCAGCGTGCGGCGCCCTGGGTGAGGCTGACCAGCCCGGACGACACCGCGGCGAGCTGGTCGGCCCGGTCGCGGGGCAGTCGGTCGGAAGCGGTGAGCAACAGTCCGTCGGCCGACACCACGATGGCGTGGGCGACACCTGGCACCCGTTCCGCGAAGTTGGTGACCAGCCATCCGAAGCGGCTCGGCTGCGTCTGTGGCGCCGTCATGAAGACTCCTCGTCGTGATTGACACCAGCGTTGGCGGAATTCGAACCAGCGTTGGCCCCTGAGCCCGGGTCCGCTGCGCCGCGCATGCGGCTCTCGCGGCCTTGACGGACACCGTGCTGGTAGCTGGCGAGCCGGCCCCGGACGGTCTCCGCGCTGCGTGCCGAGGAGACCGGAGGGGCCAGTACTGCGGATCCTGCACTGCCCGGCACGAGCCGTGCCCGTGGGCGCCGCTTGGGCAGTCCGGCGGCCGTGACCTCGTCGGGCTGCTCGGCCACCACCGTGCTCGCCGCTCGCCATCCCTCGTCGGCCTGGCTGGCGAACTCCTGGTCGGCTGCGCGGGCGACGGGCTCCGGGGTGGGTGCCTTCTCCGGTGCCTGGCGGGTCTGGCGGACCGGCTCGGGCGGAGTGGGTGCCGGGGTCGGGCTCGGCGCTGGAGCGGGTGCCGGTGCTGCGGCGGGCGGCGGGGTCGGAGCAGGAGCCGGGGGCAGCGGTGCCGGTGCCGGCGTGGGAGCCGGCGCGGGCGTGGGAGCCGGTGCCGGGCTGGGCGCCGACTGGCGCATCGGAGGACGCTGCGCCGACGGCCGCGGGGGCCCGCCGTGCTCGGTCTGCCAGTTGACCGGGATCGGGCGGTTCGAGCGGAACCACGCCGACGCGATCTCCTCGAAGATCGGCGTGGTCTCGCTGGGGTCGAACTCGCCGGTCCTCCGAGGGCTGACGGGTGCGGCTGCCGGCTCCGCGATGACCGGAACGCTCGGGGCGAACAGCTCGTCAGCCTGGACAGGAGCCTCGGCCGGAGCCGACTGCCCGACTTCACTCTGCTGAGCGTGCTGGGCCTGAGCGTGCTGGGCCTGCTGGACGGGCTGAGCGGGCTGAGGCTGCTGAGCGTGCTGGCTGGGCTGGCTGGGCTGGGCCTGCTGAGCGGGCTGGGCCTGCTGGGAACGCTGAGCCTGGTGGCCGGGCTGAGCAGATCCGGCTTGCTGACCGCGCTGGTCGGAGCCCGTGCCCTGGGTGAACTGCCGCGGAGCCGGCTGCTCCGGCCGAGGCGTGGTGGCCCGGGGCGGGGGCAGCGGGTTGCCCCGGCCCAGGATCGGCATGGGCATCGTGAGCGGGGCCGGCGGCACCTGAGGGGGAGCACCGCGTTGTGGCAGCGCCTCTCCGGGGCGCCCGGTGTCGACCGGGAACGAACCGGTGGGCGCTGCGCCCGCCGAGGCCTGCTCAGCTGCGCGCTCCTGGCCCGATCCCGGCTGGTCGCCCTGCTGCTCACCGCTGGGGGCGGCTTGCTGGCGGGGGTTCGACCCGGAGTCGTCGGACCGCGCGTCCCTACCGGCAGGGGTGGCGCCGGTGCTGAACGTCGGGCTCCCGTTTGAGGTGGTGGGCTCGCTGGGCGCGAACCCGTTGGGAGCAGCGTCGCTGCTGGACCACAACGAGCGGGAGGTGTCGGGCTGGGCGCCGTTCCGGTAGGAGCCGGTGTTGAACGTGGTGCCGGGCTGCTGGTTGGGCGTCTGACGCTGGTCGCGTCGCTGTTGCTGTTGTTGCTGCTCGAGCTTGGCCGCGTCGGACGCGGCCTGTGCGGCGAGATCCCGAGCCCGCTGTACCGCCCGCTGCTCCGCCGCGGCCTGGTCGGCCGCCGCCTGCTCGGCCGGATCAGGCCTGCTGTGCTGCGGGGGCTGGCCTTCGGGTCGGACCGACTGGCCCGGTCGCCTGGTGGGCAGCTTCCCGATCGAGCCGGAGCCGTTGACCGCGGGCGGCGGCTGCGAGGAGAACAGCTGCCCGTCGTGCCCGGCCGGTGCGTCGAAGACGCCCGTGGGGTTGGCCGGACCGTCGGTGCCCGCGACCAGGGCCGAGAGCGATCCGGGACGGGCCGTGCCGTTGGTGCCGGGACGCTGCGCCGAGATGGTGTTCGCGCGGTTGGGGATCGCGGGCGCCGGGCGCTGCGGCTCGTGCGGTTCGCTGGTGGAGGGGATGAGGTAGCCGGGCACGGTGACCGATGCGGTGAGGCCCGCACCGGGACCGCCCGCCGACGACGTGCTGAGCCGCACGTTGATGCCGTGGCGGGCGCCGAGTCGACCGACCACGAACAGACCCATTCGCCGGGACGCCGACACGTCGACGGACGAGGGACCACCGAGTCGCTGGTTGGCGTCGTTGAGCTCGTGGTCGATCATGCCGACACCGCGGTCCGCGATCTCGATGACGATCGATCCGTCGGCCGTGCGGGTGGTGCTCATGACCACCTGCGAGTCGGGCGGGGAGAAGCTCGTGGCGTTGTCGAGCAGCTCGGCCAGCAGGTGGACGAGGTCGGACGCCGCCCGGCCCACGACGTTCACCGTGGGCGGGGCCTGCACGATGATCCGCTGGTACTGCTCGACCTCCGACACCGCGGCGCGGAGCACGTCGACCATCGGGATCGGCGCGATGTTGCGCTTGGCCAGGTCGGTGCCCGCGAGAACCAGGAGGTTCTCACTGTTGCGCCGCATGCGGGTGGCGAGGTGGTCGAGCTGGAACAGGTTGGACAGCTGGTCCGGGTCCTGCTCGTTGCTCTCCAGCTGCTCGATGAGCTGCAGCTGGCGCTCGACGAGCGCCTGGCTGCGGCGGGAGAGGTTGACGAACATCGCGCTGACGTTCTGCTGCAGGGCCGCCTGTTCGGCCGCGAGGCGGACCGCCTGTCCGTGGACCGCGTCGAACGCGCGGGCCACCTGGGCCACCTCGTCGCGGCCGGTGAGTGGCACCGGGTCGACTTCCACGTCGGGCGTCTCGCCCGCGCGCATGCTCTCGACGGCCTGAGGCAGCCGCCGTTCGGCGACGTCGAGTGCCGTGGTGCGCAGCACCTGCAGCGACCGGAGCAGGGCCCGGGCGACGAGCACGGCGATCGTGGCGCCGATGAGCAGGCCGAGCATCAGGATGACCGAGTTGAGACCGGCCTCGTTGCTGGCCCGCTCCTCGGCAGCGGCGCTGGAGCCGGCCAGTGCCTTGCGGATACGGGTGGACGCGCGCTCGGCAGCGGCCTTCGCGTCGGCGTAGGCGGAGTCCCACGCGACGGCCGGGACCGAGATCTGCCTGTTGGGCGCGGTGTCGAGGATCTGTGCCTTCAGGCGCTCGCGCTGCGTGTTGGCGGTGGCGTCGAGGGGGTTACCGACGACACCCAGGGTGAGCGCGGACTGGTACTCGCGCAGGGCCGCCGTGAGCTGGCTGTCGGCGGCGAGCGCGGCCTCCTCGTCGGAGGGCCGCAGGGTGCGGGCCTTGATCGCGGCACCGAGCACCGTGTGCTGCAGGGCCAGCTGCTCCGAGGTGTTCATGACCGCGGTGAGGGCGTCAGGGAGACCCCCGATGCCCGGCGTGCTCAGCTGGCGCAGCAGGGCGCGGCCGAGGACGTCGACGCTGTCGATGATCGTGGTGTAGCGGTCCGTGAGCTGGTCGGAGTTGACCGCAGGGTTCTGCGCGGCGTCGGTGCGGATGGGGCCGAGGCCCGAGAGCTCACGCTCGGCCTTCTGCAGCGCGCTCCGGGTGGTGACCTCGAGCTCGGCCGCGCTGTGCACGGCGCCGAGCATCTGGTCGATCTGACCGTCGGTCTGGTGGAATCCGGCCTCGAGGGCGGCGCGGTCGTCGACGCGGTTGCCCGCGGCGAACAGTGCGGCGGCGTTGCGCTCCTGGCGGAGGGAGTCGGCTGCACTGGAGACGTGCTGCGCCACCTCCAGCAGGCGGCTGCTTCGGCCGAGTTCGGCGGCCTGGCTGGCCTGGTCGGACACCCGGAGGATGCCGAGGGCGAGCGCCAGCATGGCCGGGATGAGACAGACGATGACCAGCTTCCAGGCCAGCGTCCAGTTTCGCGGGTTGAACCGCTCGGACCAGGTGGGCCTGGTCTCGGTGCTGGTCACGTCAACGTCCCCCTGATGATTGCCGGCGACGATCGAGCGAACTCTGGCATGCTCGGGTGATCGCCCGCGAGACCGAACAGGCTGAGCTGCGGTCCAGGGGCGGTGGGTGGCCGGGAGCGGGTGCCAGGCTCGGGGAGCAGTGCAATGGGCATCGGGTCGATCCGTCGCGCCTTCTGTCGGGGGCGGGCCGGTCGGCTGTTCCGGCCCGCGTGGTGCGCGCTCCGCCGGCTCCGACACGCGCCCTCTGGGGAAGGGCGATGACCTCCAGGACCCGGTACGATCGCGGTGGCACACGTGCACTTTCGGACAGAGCCGGCACAGCATAGCCGAAGTGGTCGATCACTCCTTCGTCGAGGCCGGGCGGCGGCGTTCCCCCGAACGGATCCCCTGCCGGTGCACGCGGCAGATCACGTTCACCCCCGGCGTCCGCCGGGTTTTTGTGAGGAGTACCACACGTATGACCGACGGGCCGCTCATCGTCCAGTCCGACAAGACGCTGCTGCTCGAGGTCGACCACCCGGCCGCCACGGAGGCCCGCGGGGCCATCGCGCCGTTCGCCGAGCTGGAGCGCGCCCCCGAGCACGTCCACACCTATCGGGTGACACCGCTCGCGCTGTGGAACGCGCGTGCCGCGGGGCATGACGCCGAGCAGGTGGTGGACGCGCTCGTGCGCTTCTCCCGCTACGCGGTCCCGCAGCCGCTGCTGGTCGACGTGGTCGACACGATGGGCCGGTACGGGCGCCTGCAGCTGACGAACTCGCCCGTGCACGGGCTCGTCATGGTGGCCCTCGATCGCGCGGTGCTGGAGGAGGTGCTCCGGCAGAAGAAGATCGCCCCGCTGCTCGGGGCCCGGATCGACGACGACACCGTGCTCGTGCACCCGTCGGAGCGCGGGCATCTCAAGCAGGCGCTGCTCAAGATCGGCTGGCCCGCCGAGGACCTCGCCGGCTACGTCGACGGCGAGGCCCACCCGATCGCTCTCGCCGAGGACGGCTGGTCGCTGCGCGACTACCAGCGCCAGGCCGTCGAGGGTTTCTGGGCCGGTGGCTCGGGCGTCGTCGTGCTGCCGTGCGGGGCGGGCAAGACGCTCGTCGGCGCGGCCGCGATGGCGCAGGCGCAGGCCACCACGCTGATCCTCGTCACCAACACCGTGTCCGGACGCCAGTGGAAGCGCGAGCTGATCGCGCGCACGTCGCTCACCGAGGACGAGATCGGGGAGTACTCCGGCGAGCGCAAGGAGGTCCGGCCGGTCACGATCGCGACCTACCAGGTGATCACCCGCAAGACCAAGGGCGAGTACCGGCACCTGGAGCTGTTCGACTCCCGGGACTGGGGCCTCGTCATCTACGACGAGGTGCACCTGCTCCCCGCGCCGGTCTTCCGGATGACCGCCGACCTGCAGTCGCGGCGCAGGCTCGGGCTCACCGCCACCCTCGTGCGCGAGGACGGGCGGGAGGGCGACGTCTTCTCGCTGATCGGCCCCAAGCGCTACGACGCGCCGTGGCGCGACATCGAGCAGCAGGGCTGGATCGCCCCGGCCGACTGCGTCGAGGTCCGGGTCACGCTCACCGAGGCCGAACGGCTCGGGTACGCCGTGGCGGAGGCCGAGGAGCGCTACCGCATGGCCTCCACCGCCCACACCAAGCTGAACGTCGTCAAGGCCATCCTCGGCAAGCACCCCGGCGAGCCGGCGCTGGTCATCGGGGCCTATCTCGACCAGCTCGACGAGCTCGGCGAGGTGCTCGACGCGCCAGTCATCCAGGGCTCCACGAAGAACAAGGAGCGCGAGGCGCTGTTCGAGCAGTTCCGCCGGGGTGAGCTGCCGGTGCTCGTGGTGAGCAAGGTGGCCAACTTCTCCATCGACCTGCCCGAGGCGAGCGTCGCCGTCCAGGTGTCGGGCACGTTCGGCTCACGGCAGGAGGAGGCCCAGCGGCTCGGCAGGCTGCTGCGACCGAAGGGCGACGGCCGGCAGGCCCACTTCTACTCGGTCGTCTCGCGGGACACGCTCGACACCGACTACGCGGCGCACCGGCAGCGGTTCCTGGCGGAGCAGGGCTACGCCTACCGCATCGTCGACGCCGACGATCTCCTCGGGCCTGCGGTCCCGGACGTGGGCTGAGCCGCGGACCGTCGGATCAGGACGACCGCGGGTGGCGTACCGCCTCGATCACGGAGGCCATGTCCTCCGCGCCGTGACCCGCTTCGGTCGCCGCCGCGAACTGCTGGTGCAGTGCGCGCATCAGGTTGTCCTCGACGCCGGCGCCGCGGAGGGCGTCCGCGATGAGCGAGGCGTCCTTGGCGGCGCCCTCGGTCGTGAACGAGGTCGAGTAGTCCCCGGCGATCATCGCGCGACCTTTGAGCTGCGCGTAGCCGCAGTCGGTGCCCCCTCCCGCGATGGTGTCGAGAAACTGCTGAGGATCCAGCCCGAGGCCCTCGGCCAGCCCGATCGCCTGCGCGGTGCCGCCCATGACGGACAGCACCCAGGAGTTCGCCACGAGCTTGAGCCGGTGGCCGTCGCCCGGCAGCGGGCCGACCCACACGGTGCGGGCGCCGACTGCGTCGAACACCGGCGCGACGGCGTCGCGGAGATGCTCCGGCCCCCCGGCCAGCACGAGGAGCTTGCCCTCCTCCGCAGGCTGGCGGGTGCCCAGCACGGGAGCGTCGACGTAGTCCACGCCCGCCCGGTCGGCGAGCTCGGCGAGCCGCAGCGCACCGTCGAGCCCGACGGTGCTCGACTGCACCCAGACCGCCCCCTCCGCGGCGGCCGGCAGGGCCTGCTCCATCACCGCCTCCACCGACGCGGCGTCGAAGAGCATGGTGACGATGACGTCGGCCCCGGCCACCGCGGAGGCCGGATCCTCGGCCACGGTCGCGCCGACGTCGGCGAGCGCGCGGGCCTTCCCGGCGTCGCGGTTCCACACCGTGAGGGCGAGCCCGGACCGGGCGATGTTCCTCGCCATTCCGGCGCCCATGATGCCGGTTCCCAGCACGGTCACGGTTTTCGTCGTCGTGGTCGTCACGGTCGTTCTCCTCGCGTTGTCCGTATCGGTCCGGCGCCGTCGGTGCCGCTCGGCGCCTCTCCGGGACCCAGCCTATTCCGAATAGGGCAAGAACGAACAGCAGCTCATCGTGCCTGTTCAGCGCCGTTCGGCGAGCCATCGACCCGTGTCGTGGCCGGGTCTCCGGGAAGAATTGATGCGGCCCCGCCGCGATTTCTGGAACAGATCATCGGTGCCCCCGCCGGGCGGCGAAAACGGTCAAATCGACAAACCGCGCGGGAGCGATGTCCCGGATGCGCAATCCGGTCACCCCGTGGTTCAGGAGCGCGCGCGCCCGGGCGTGCTGTCGCGGATGATCACTTCTCCGCGTACCCGCCTGATCCGCGGCTGGTCGGCGGGCGGCTCGAGCACCAGTTCCAGTGCCCAGGCGCCCAGGTCCTCCAGCGGCAACCGGACGGTCGTCAGGGCCGGGGTGGCATCGCGCAGGGTGGTGATGTCGTCGAACCCGGCCACCGCCATCGTCGACGGCACCGCGATCCCGCGGTCGCGCAGCGCGGCCAGCGCGCCGAGCGCCATCACGTCGTTCACCGCGAACACGCAGTCGATGTCGGCGCCGCGGTCGAGGATCTCGATCATCGAGTCGTAGCCGCCGTCACGGGTGAACCCGCCGTACGCGACGTCGTCCTGGCTGATCTGTACTCCGGCGCGCGTGGCGCCCTCGCGGAACCCGGCGAACCGGTCGCGGGCGGTGAGCAGGTCGGCCCGGCCCGCCAGCACCGCGAACCGGCGGTAGCCGCGGCTGCACAGCGCCTCGGCCAGTGCCCTGGCGCCTGCCCGGTTCTCCAGGACGACGGTGTCGGCCGCGATCTTGCGCTGGCTGATGAAGGCGACGCGGCCGCCGGACTGCTCGAACGAGCGCACCTCGGCGCCGAGCCGGTCGGTGAGGTCACGGTCGTGCACCCGGCTCCCCACGACGATCACGGCGCGGGCCCGCTGGCTCCGGAGCGCTGCCACGTAGTCGAGCTCGCGCTCCTCCCGGCCGAACGTGCACGCCATCGTGACGACGAGACGGTGGTCCTCGGCGGCCCGGATGGCGCCGGAGGCGATGGAGGAGAAGTAGGGGTCGCCGACGTCGCCGATCACGAGCCCCACGAGGTTGGTGTGGCCCCTGGCCATCGCCTGGGCCTGCGCGTTGGCCGAGTACTGCAGGGCGTCGGCGGCCTCCAGCACCCGGTCGCGCAGGTCGGGCCGCACGCGCCGGGTGCTGCCGTTGAGGGCGCGCGAGGCGGTGGCCAGGGAGACCCCCGCCGCGCGTGCGACGTCGAGAAGGGTGACCGACGCGGTCGTGACGCGGTCGCTCATGGCCGGCCTCCTGTGCTGCGGGACCGGGCGCCGGACCGGCGGACCGGACGGGCCGCGCCGTCGACGGCCCAGCACCGTTGATGACACAGCGCCGTCGACTGCCACAGTGCGTCCGGCCCGCGGTCCAGACCCCGTATCGGTGGAGCCTACCGCCCGGCCCGAGGGAGGAAAGCGCATTCCCCCTCTTGGGTGGCGTGGCCCGGGCTCAGCCGGCTCCGCCGACGGGTACCACCGACCCGATGCGCACCGGATCGTAGGGGGTGAGGAAACCGCACATGCCCAGAACGGCCGCGGGCGGCTCCTCGATCCGTGACACACCCGCGTCCAGCAGGTGCGAGTGGTCACCTGCGGCCAGCGCGGCCAGCTGCTCGCCGGTCCGGCTGCTCATCGCGGCCGCGCCCTCCTCCCACCGGGCCCGCCACGCCCCCAGCTGGGGACGCACCAGCTCCGTGGCGGCGGCGTAGAACGCGTCGAGCGCGGCACCGTTGCCCGCGGCCAGCTGCCGTGTGAGCTCGGCGAACCCCTCGATGGCCAGGTCGCGCCGGGCTCTCGCGCGCTCCTCGGACGGCACCCCGTCCGGACCCGCCAGTGAGGTCGCCCGCCGGTAGGTGTCGCGGTCGGCCAGGTGGGCAGGCGGGAGGGTCAGCACCGCATCGCCCGCCTCCGGCAGGCCGGTGTTCTGCATGACCACCACCACGTGCAGGTCACCGTCGTTCACCGCGCGGTGGATCGTGCCCGGGGTGAACCAGACGACGTCCCCGGTGTGCAGCGGGGACTCCACGAGACCTGCCGCCGCGGTCAGCGTCTGGAGCCTGCCGGTGCCGCCGACCACGATGTAGCACTCGGAGCAGCACAGGTGCATGTGGGGCGACCCGCCGCACAGCCCGTCGGCCGTCTCCCAGGGGTAGACGCGCAACGCGCTGATCCCCACGCCACCCGGGAACTGCGGCAGGGCAGCGCTCACAGCGAATGCTCCGCGGCGAAGCCCTCGCACTCCGCGCGCGTCCAGATCCGGTCGGCGACGGCCACCCGGTGCTGCAGCGAGAGCGAGTCGCCGTCGGCGAGCGTGATCTCCTTGTCGAACGCCGGCGACGGGTTCACCGCGGGGAACGGGTCGTTGCGCACGAACCAGGTGAGCGTCCCGTGGGTGGTCGACCCGGCGAGGACCAGCACGGTCGCGCCGCCGTCGACGTCATCGTTCTTGCCCGTGTACGCGAGCCACGGTGAATCGGTGGTGCCCATCGTCTCCGGCCCGCCGCCACCTCCGGCGGTGATGATCTCGCCGCCGGTGAAGCCGCGGGGCCCGCGCCAGAAGAACCCCGTGTAGCCCGCGTTGGGACGCCCGTGCGTCGTGGGGCTGCCCAGCTCCAGTGCCTCGCCGCGGATGTTGCGCAGCTCCGTCCCGAAGTCGAGCAGCCACGTGCCGCGCCCGGCGTCGACGCCGTGGAAGCGCAGCGTCCGCGTCTCCGCCACCCAGCTCTCGCCGGTCGAGGCCACCCAGGTGAGCGACTCGCGGAGGGTGAGCTCGTCCCCGGTCAGGTCGATGATGTCGAACGAGTCGTGGCGCATCGTGCCGACGTTGTCCAGCGCGACGTAGCCCTGCCCGTGCACGTAGGTGTTGCCGCCCCAGAAGTTCTGCCCGGACACGTGCGACCAGGTCATCTGCAGGCCCTTGTGCCAGCGGTGGTCGTGCGGGCGGTACGCCGCCACGAGGGCGCCGGACAGCGTCCGCATCGGGTACAGGTAGGGCTTGGGCGCCTCGAAGGTGGGCAGGTCGTGGCCGTAGACGTAGCTCGCGATCTCCACGTCGCCGACGCCGACACCGATCTTCAGACCGTGCTCGTGCGTGACCGTCAGCCCGGTCATCGGGCCACCACCGCCGGGACGCCCGCCGTGTACCGGCCGCCGCCGTCCAGGTGTGCGTGGAAGGGGTTGCCCGGTTCCAGCTCGTCGCGGGTGACGGGGCGCCCGGTGATCGCCGACTGGTACAGGCCTGTGATCAGCTCCATGCTGCGGCGCCCGTCGGGACCGCTGGCCGGCGGCCGTCCGCCGCGGTCCATCGCGTCGAGGAACTCCGCCAGCTGAACGTTGTGCGAGCTGCGGACGTCGGTGGCCGGGAGCCAGCCCGCCGAGCGTTCCTCGGCGACGCCGCGCAGTGGCGTCCAGGTCCAGTTCGAGTTGTCGTAGCCGTACAGGTGCGAGACCTCGACCGTGGCCTCGGAGAAGTCGAAGCGCAGGTAGCTGACCTCGCGCGGGGACAGGACGCTGTTGACGACCGACACCAGCGCCCCGGACTCGAACGACACCGCCGCGAGCGAGACGTCCTCGGTGGCGATCCGCCGGTCCAGGGTGCCCATCATCGCGCGGACCTCGCGCCAGTCCCCGAGCAGCGAGAGCATCAGATCCATCTGGTGGATCCCGTGCCCCATCGTGGGGCCGCCGCCCTCGGTCTCCCACCTGCCCCGCCACGGCACCTCGTAGTAGGCGTCGTCGCGGTACCAGAGCGTGTGGCAGATGCCCACGAGCGGGCGCCCGAGCGCCCCGGTGGCGATCTGCTCGCGCAGGGTGCGGGCGGCGGAGCCGAACCGATGCTGGAACACGTACCCGACGTACGGGCCGCCCTCCCGCTCCTCGGCGGACAGCGCGTCGTACTCGGCCAGCGAGAGCACGGGCGGCTTCTCGCACCACACCCACGCGCCGGCCTGCAGGCAGGCCCGGACGCCGTCGTGGTGGGCCGCCGGCGGGGTGCAGATGATCGCCAGGTCGGGCCGTTCGGTGGCCAGCATCGTGTCCAGGTCGGTGTAGGTGTGCTCCACCCCCCACTCCGCGGCGAACGCGGCGGCCCGGTCGCCGTCCACGTCCACCACGGCCACGACGGCGGCGCGGCCGTCCTGGGCCTGGATGGCCGGCAGGTGGCGGCCACTGGCGATGGCACCCGTACCCACGATCGCGACCCGGTACTGCTTCTTGCCGTCTGGCATGTGCACGAGCTCCCTCGGGTTGTCGTCCGAACTCAGCGGTGACGCTGGCGAATGGCCTGGGAAGGGGTGACGAAGCGCAGGCTGACGGCCAGCCCGAGTACCGCGACGAGCATGTAGGTCACGGCCATCGCCGCCGTCAGCGGACCGGGCACGCCGCCCGGGTCGGAGATCGCACCGAAGAGTGCGACGACGAGCGTCTGGGTGTCGGCGGCCGAGACGAAGAACGTGAGCTCGAACGCGCCGAGCGTCCGGACGAGGACCAGGATCCCGGCGGCGAGCATCCCGGGCAGGAGCAGCGGGACCAGCACCCGGCTGAACAGCCGCAGGTTGTTGGCCCCGAAGACGCGCGCGGCGTTCTCCACCTCGGGGGAGATCTGCTCGACGAACGGAACCATGATCAGGACGACGAGCGGGAGAGTCGGCACCAGGTTCACGAGCACCACGGCCGTCATCGAGCCGCCGAGCCCGACGCGGTACATGAGCGCCGCGAGCTGCACCGCGTACGTCATCGGCGGCAGGATGATCGGCAGCAGCATGAGCAGCATGACCACCGACCGGCCGGGGAAGGCGCGGCGGGCGAGCAGGTAGCCGGCAGGCACGCCGGCCAGCAGCGCGATCACGACCACCGCGACCCCGGCCTGCGCGGTGTTGGCGAGAGCCTGCGACATGCCGGTGCTCGACCAGGCCCGGCCGTACCAGGTGGCGGTGAGCCCCGCCGGCCACCAGCCGCCCCGCCACGTGGTGGCGAACGACTGGACGACGACGGACGCCAGCACCCCGAGGATCACGGCCACGAAGCAGCCTGCGGCCACCCACGTGATCACGGCGGTGAGCGTGGGGCGCTCGCGCCGCGTGCGCGGGGGCGGCCCGGCCGCGATGTCGGCGGTGGTCATCCCTTGCCTCCCGTCGCCGGGCCGCGGTAGAGCCGGTTGCGCAGCAGCATCAGCACGCCGAGGATCACCAGCTCGAGCACGGTCATGACCACCGCGATGGCCGCGGCCGCCGGGTAGTCCGACCGCTGGGAGGCCGCCTGGTAGATCGGCAGCGTGAGCACGTGGGTGGCGTTGTCGGGCTGCCCGACGAGGATCGCCGACGGGAACACGGCGAACGCCTCCACCAGGCAGAGCGTGAACGCCGTGATCAGGCCGGGCACGGCCAGCGGCATGATGATCCGCCAGAACCGTGCGGCACGGCTCGCGCCGAGGGTGGCCGCGGCGTCCTCGATCGACCGGTCGATGCCGCCGAAGAAGCCCATCAGCATCACGAACGCGAACGGGATGCTCACCAGCGTCGTGGCGATGAAGGTGCCCGTGTAGTTGTAGATGAACTGCTGCTGGGGAACGCCGAGCGAGGTCAGCAGCAGGTTGGTCCAGCCCGTCGGCGAGAAGACCTGCGTCATGCCCTGGGCGATGAGCACGGAGCCGAACGTCAGCGGCAGGAGCACCACCAGCGTCACGATCCGGCGGCCGGGGAAGTCGCGGCGCATCCGGAAGGCCAGCGGCGCGGCGGCCGCCACGCTGAGGACCGCGACGGGCACGGCGAGCCGCAGCGTCTTCCAGATGGAGTCGCGCAGGTACGGATCGCCGAAGAAGTCGGTGTAGTTGGCCAGCGGGTCGCCGCCCTCGAGCGGCTGGAACGAGATCGACAGCCCGTAGAGGAACGGGTAGACGAACAGCGCGCCGATGATCAGCACCGCGGGCAGGATGAGCAGCAGGGTCCAGTCCACGCCCCGCTCCGCGAGGCGATGGCGCAGGGGCTGCGGCGGCCGCGGTGGGGCCGTGGTGGCCGGGGTGCCCGGTTCAGCCGTGAGCGTCATCGGGCACCTCCGCCCGGCCCTCGGCGGGGAACACCAGCACCCGTTCCTCGGGAGCGCCGAGCGTGACGCGCGCACCGGCCGCCACCGGCTTCTCGGTGCGGAAGTGCAGCACCACGCCGCGTTCCGTGCGGGCGCGGACGGCGAGCTCGCGCCCGTGGTACTCCACCACCTCGGCGAGCGCGGGGACGTCGTTCACCCCGGCCCGTCCCGGCACGATGTCCTCCGGCCGGATCGCGACCATCACCTCGGAACCGGCCCTGAGCCCGGCCGCGGGGTCGGCCGTGCCCTGCAGCCACAGGTCGCCGGCGACCACGCAGACCCTGCGCGGGTCGCTCTCCACCTGCTCCACCCGCGCGCTGATCATGTTGCGGTAGCCCATGAAGCCGGCGACGTACGCGCTCGCCGGCTGGGTGTAGACCTGCTCGGGCGTGCCGCTCTGCTCCAGCCTGCCGCCGCGCAGCACCACGAGCCGGGTGGCGAGCGACAGCGCCTCCTCCTGGTCGTGGGTGACGTAGAGGACCGACAGCTCCCGTTCCTGGTAGAGCCGCTTGATCTCGGTGCGCATCTCGATGCGCAGCGCCGCGTCCAGGTTGGACAGCGGCTCGTCCATGAGCACGATCTCCGGGTCGATGGCCAGTGCCCTGGCGATCGCGACGCGCTGCTGCTGGCCGCCCGACAGCTGGGACGGGAGCTTGCCGGCGTGGTCGGCGAGCTGCACGAGGTCGAGTGCGGCCTGCGCCCGCCTGCGCCGTTCGGCGCGGGGGACCTTGCGCATCGAGAGCCCGAACTCGACGTTGCGCGCCACCGTGAGGTGCGGGAACAGCGCGTAGCTCTGGAAGACCATCCCGAAGCCGCGCTTGTCGGCCGGCAGGGAGTCGATCCGCTTGCCGTCCCGCCAGATCGAGCCGGTGGTCAGCGGCTGCAGGCCGGCGAGGCAGGCCAGCGCCGTGGACTTGCCGCAGCCGGACGGCCCGAGCAGGGCGACGAACTCACCGTGGGCCAGCTCGAGGTCGAGGTCGGTCAGTGCGGCCGTCTTCCCGTACCAGCGCGACACCTGGCGCATCTGCAGCGAGCCGAAGGTGCTGCCCTGCGTGCCGGCGCCGGTGGTCTGCTCAGCTACCGACATGGCTGCCGACCTCCCGCTGCCACAGGTCGAACGCCTTCACCATCGTCGGAGGTGGGAGCGGTGGATGGTTCTGCCCTGACGCCAGCGCCTGCGGGTAGAAGTCCGGCCTGCCGAACTGCTGAAGCAGTGCCTGGCCGTCCGCGGGGGCGTCCGACGGCTTCACGTTCTTGTTGGCCGTGATCAGCGACCCGGTGGCGTAGGTGAGGGCCTGCTGGTCGGGCTGCAGCGTGAACTTGATCAGCTCGAGCGCCACGTACAGCGTCTGCGGCGAGACCCCCTTGGGGATCATCATGAAGTGGCCGTCGCCGATCCAGTGCTGGTCGGCGAACATCGCCACCTGGTCAGTGCCCGCCCACGTGCCGTCCCGGCGGCTGTTGATGTCCATCGACACGATGGTGGGGATCAGCTGCAGCTGCCCGGAGCCGAACTGCTGGTTCATGATCGTCGAGCTGGCGGGGTACGAGGTGACGTACTTGCCGAGCTCGCGCAGGTATGCCCAGGTCTTGCTCCACCCGTTCACGGGGTCGGAGGGATCACTGTCGCCGAGCATGTACGGCAGCGACATCATGAACGTGCGGCCGGGGCCCGAGTTGGCGGGCTGCGCGTAGGTGAACTGGCCGGGGTGCTCACGGGCCCAGGCCAGCAGCTCGTCGGGCGTCGTGGGCGGCGCGCTCATGGTGCCCGGATGGAAGGCGAGCAGCGGGCCGTTCGGGTTGTAGCGGTTCAGGACGCCGTAGCCGCCGCTGAGGTCCTGCAGCTCCTTGCTCGCCGCGTCCTGCACCTGGGACAGGTCGGGGAGGCTCGACGAGTACTGCGGCAGCAGCTGCATGATGAGGTTCTCGGTCTGGCCGGCGCCCAGCACGTCGGGGCCCCCGAGGACCACCGAGATGTCGACCTTGTCGGCCACCTGCTGCGCGCGCACCTTGCCGGCCACGTCGGGGGCGGGGGCCGTCTGGTAGCTGATTCCGGAGACGAGCTCGGGGTGTGCCTTGGCGAAGTTGTCGTAGATGACCTTGTTGCCGGTGAGGTTGCCCGCCCCGTCGAGCAGCGTGAGGGCGATCGGACTGGTGGGCCGCTCGGGAGTGACCACCTCGTCGGCGCCGGTCTGCTGCGCTCCGGGCGCGCCGCACCCGGCCAGCCCGAGCAGGACCGCGGCGGCAAGACCCAGGCCGAGTCGTCCGCGTCCCGTACCACGACTGATCACGTTGTACCTCCATGTACGGCGTGACGGGAAAGCGGTCCAGAATCCGGTATGCGCTTTCCGGACAGGCTTGGTAACCGCTTTCCAGCATGACCCTCCCCGCCGGACGGAGTCAAGACCGCCCACAACCGTGATCGCGTCCCCCGCGGACGGGTCCCGTCAGGGCCGGCGGTGGCCGCACCAGTTCGCGAGCCGCTCGGTCGGCCCGGCGTCGGCGCGGGGCGGCACCGGTGACGCGAAGGGGATGTGGCCACCGCGGGGCTCGGCCGGGAGGACGCGCTCCGTCATCGCGAGCACGGCCCGTGCCGCCTCGGGGTCGGCCTCCACGTCCTGGCCCGTGGCCACGGCGAGGTCCCAGCCGTGGACGAGCGTCTCGCGCGTCCAGCTGACCAGCGCGGCGCGGCCGGGAACGGTGCCGAACGGAGCCGTGACGACCCGGTCGAGCAACCGGCCGCTGTCGGCCTCGTCGCCCCAGACCGCCCACATCGCGGCGATCGCGTCGCCGTACACCCTCGACCACCCGTCGTCGGGCGCGGCCGGGACGAAGCTCGGGGTCAATGCCCAGTCCATGCCCTTTCCGAGCGCGGTGGCCCGGTCGACGGTGGCGACGAGGTGCGCGAGGAGCGTGCGGACGTCGAACTCGGGGCACGGGGTCGGCTCGCCGAGCTGGTCGGAGCGGATCCCGCGAACGATGTCCTGGGCCCAGGAGAGGGCGCCTGCGTAGAGGGGGCGGGGGTCGGTGAGCTCACTGGTCGTCATGGCGAGGAGTCTCGACGCCATTCGCGACACCTTGTGTCGTGTATGTCTGCGATTCTTCGTGGCGTGCGTGCCGACCGCCTGCTGTCCTTGCTTCTCCTGCTGCAGCACCGCGGACGGATGACGGCTCCGGCGCTGGCCCGGGAGCTGGAGGTGTCCACGCGCACGGTGCTGCGTGACGTCGACGCGCTCTCGTCCGCCGGCGTTCCGGTGTACGCCGAGCGCGGCCGCCACGGGGGGTTCGCGCTCCTCCCCGGCTACACCACCGACCTCACCGGACTGACCCACGACGAGGCGCTCGCGCTGCTGGTGGCCGGCTCGCAGACCGCGCCCCCGCCTTCCGGCGGAGCACCGGCGCTGGCGTCCGCCATGCGGAAGGTCGTGGCGGCGCTGCCCCAGCAGCGACGCGCCGCCGCCACCCGCGACGCCGGACGCATCCTGATCCGGCGGGAGGGCATGGTCGGCCGGACGGACGGCCCGGCGGCGGAGGCTCCCGACGACGAGGAGCGGCTGGCCGTGGTCCGGGGCGCCGTGTTCGCCGGACGCAGGCTGCGCGTCCACTACGCCGCGTCCGGGGAGGAGGCCCGGTGGCGGACGGTCGATCCGGTGGGCCTCGTGAACGCCCGCGGCCGGTGGTACCTGCTCGCCACCCGTGACGGCGCGGACCGGACCTACCGGCTGTCCCGGATCCTCGCCGTCGAGGAGCTGGCCGAAGCCGCCGACCGGCCCGCCGGGGTGGACCTGCAGCGGGCCTGGGAGGAGCGCCGCGCGCGGTTCGCGGCCACCATGGCCGCCCTGACCGTGACGGTCCGGGTCCGCTCGCACGCGAGGGGCGCCCTCGTGCGCTCCGTGCGTCAGGTGATCGCCGAGCAGGTCGACGGCGACGGGTGGCTGCGTCTCGAGCTGGAGTTCACCGGGCTCGACCACGCGCTGGGCGCCGTCTGGGCCCTCGGTCCGGACGCCGAGGTGATCGGGTCCCCGCAGTTGCGTGCGGCCGTCGTCGAACGGGCGGCGGCCACCGCGGCCCGTTACGTCGCCGCCCCCACCGCCGGACCGGTTCCGTAGATCTACCGACTCCTACGCAGTGGTTCTTCGGAGGCCGCGGGGTCGGCGCGGCCACTACCGTTCAGGACATGGGCGGGACCACCGCACCAGCGCCCCTCGGGGGGACTCGCCACGGAGGCGGCGCTGGGTGCCGGGGGGCTTGCAGGTGGTCCCGCCCAGATCATCGGCGACCGGCGGTTCCGTAGTTCTGCGGACGCCCTGGCGATTCACGCGATCTAGGGTCCGGATCATGGAGACGACCACCGCACCGGCCCGCCGCGGCCGCGTCCTGTACGGGGTGGCGATGGTCCTGACGATCCCGCTCTCCCTGATGACTGCCCTGTTCGGCGTGGGGGCCGGCGGGATGTTCGCCCTGTGCTACGACTCCGGGGCGAGCTCCGCGGCGGACCGGTGCGCCGCGGTGGGGGTGTTCCTCGTGGTCGCCTGTCTCGCGACGCTGCTCGTGCCGGTGGTCTTCGGCATCTGGGGCAGGCGGGCCACCACCCTGGCCCAGGTCGCCGCCCGGCTGGGCATCTGCCTGCTCGGCTACGTGGTGCCGCTGCTCTTCTTCGCGGCGGTCACCCTGCTCTAGGGGGTGAGCGCGTCCGGAACGCCGCAGGGGCGGCACCCGGAACCGGGTGCCGCCCCTGCGGGACGAGCTGGGTACTGCGGGGTGGGACGGACTCAGAAGTCCATGCCGCCCATGCCGCCGGTCGGGTCGCCCCCGGCCGGGGCCGGGTTCTTCTCCGGCTTGTCGGCGATGACGGCCTCGGTGGTGAGGAACAGGGCCGCGATCGAGGCTGCGTTCTGCAGCGCCGAGCGGGTGACCTTGGCGGGGTCGATGATCCCGGCCTTGATCAGGTCCTTGTACTCACCGGTGGCCGCGTCGAGGCCCTCGCCGGCGTTGAGCCCGCGCACCTTCTCCGCGACGACGCCGCCCTCGAGGCCGGCGTTGATGGCGATCTGCTTGAGCGGAGCCTCCAGCGCGACCTTGACGATGTTGGCGCCAGTGGCCTCGTCACCGTCCAGGCCGAGACCCTCGAACAGGCCGGCACCGGCCTGGATCAGGGCGACGCCACCGCCGGCGACGATGCCCTCCTCGACGGCCGCCTTCGCGTTGCGAACGGCGTCCTCGATGCGGTGCTTGCGCTCCTTGAGCTCCACCTCGGTGGCCGCTCCGGCCTTGATGACCGCAACACCGCCGGCCAGCTTGGCCAGGCGCTCCTGCAGCTTCTCGCGGTCGTAGTCGGAGTCGGTGCGCTCGATCTCGGCGCGGATCTGGTTGACCCGGCCCGCGATCTGGTCGGCGTCGCCGGAACCGTCGACGATGGTGGTCTCGTCCTTGGTGACCACGACCTTGCGGGCGCGGCCCAGCAGCGACAGGTCGGCGTTCTCCAGCTTGAGGCCGACCTTCTCCGAGATGACCTCGCCACCGGTGAGGATGGCCATGTCGGCCAGCATCGCCTCGCGGCGGTCACCGAAGCCCGGCGCCTTGACGGCAACGGACTTGAAGGTGCCACGGATCTTGTTGACGACCAGGGTGGCCAGGGCCTCGCCCTCGACGTCCTCGGCGATGATCGCGAGCGGCTTGCCGCCCTGCATGACCTTCTCGAGCAGCGGGAGCAGGTCCTTGACGGTGGAGATCTTGGAGCTGACCAGGAGGATGTAGGGGTCCTCGAGCTCGGCCTCCATCCGCTCCGCGTCGGTGACGAAGTAGGGCGAGATGTAGCCCTTGTCGAAGCGCATGCCCTCGGTGAGCTCGAGCTCCAGACCGAAGGTCTGGCTCTCCTCGACCGTGATCACGCCTTCCTTGCCGACCTTGTCCATCGCCTCGGCGATCAGCTCGCCGATGGTGGAGTCGGCCGCGGAGATCGAGGCGGTGGCAGCGATCTGCTCCTTGGTCTCGACCTCCTTGGCGGTCTTGAGCAGCTGCTGGGAGACGGCCTCGACGGCCTTCTCGATGCCCCGCTTGAGCGCCATCGGGTTCGCGCCGGCGGCGACGTTGCGCAGGCCCTCGCGGACCAGCGCCTGCGCCAGCACGGTGGCGGTGGTGGTGCCGTCACCCGCGATGTCGTCGGTCTTCTTGGCAACTTCCTTGACGAGCTCGGCCCCGATCTTCTCCCAGGGGTCCTCGAGCTCGATCTCCTTGGCGATCGACACACCATCGTTCGTGATGGTGGGCGCGCCCCACTTCTTCTCCAGGACAACGTTGCGGCCACGCGGGCCGAGCGTCACCTTGACAGCGTCGGCGAGGGTGTTCATGCCGCGCTCGAGCCCGCGGCGCGCCTCCTCGTCGAAAGCGATCATCTTCGCCATGGGGGTGTTGTCCTCCGATTGGGATGACACGAAAGTCTCGCGTCGAGCCCGGCGCCCGCGACGGACGACCGACAACCCTGCGCCGGTCTCACCTGCTCGACATCTGGCACTCTACCGTGCCGAGTGCCAACCCGGTTTTAGCACTCGCGCCCGTCGAGTGCAAGGTCACCCGACGGTGGTGGGAGGCCCCGGAAACGAGCCGGGGGGACCGGTTCGACCGATCCCCCCTGGTGACTCGCCGCGCCGGCGGCTCCGTCAGATACGACGCACCGCGTCGGCCTGGCTGCGCCCGTCCCGACCTGCCGTCGTCTCGAACTCCACGCGGTCGCCCTCGTCCAGCGTTCTGAAACCGTCCGACTGGATCGCGCTGTAGTGGACGAAGACGTCCGGCCCACCGTCGGTGGCGATGAAGCCGAAGCCCTTCTCCGCGTTGAACCACTTGACCGTGCCCTGAGCCACGGCACCTCCATGTTCCTCGCTGATCTACGCCCGATCGACGCTACCCAAAAACCAGCGCCCGCGCCCTTATGAGATCGCTGAGTGAGGTCAGGCAGGATGCCTGTGTGGCGAGCTTCCCGAGGACCGTAGAAGAACACCGTGCCGTGGTCGCTGCGCTGCTGCCGCCGATGCCCGCCGAGGACGTCCCGGTGGGGCAGGCCAGGGGGCGCGTGCTCGCCGCCGACGTCGTGGCGGCGGTCTCGCTGCCGTCCTTCGACAACTCGGCGATGGACGGGTACGCCGTGCGCGCCGCCGACGTGGCGGGCCGGGAGGACTCGCGTCCCGTCGAACTGCCCGTCGGCGCCGACATCCCGGCGGGGCGTCTCGACGTGCCACCGCTGGAACCCGGCACCGCCCACCGGATCATGACGGGTGCCGCGCTGCCGGCAGGGGCCGACGCCGTGGTGCCCGTCGAGGACACCGACGGCGGCACCACGACGGTCCGGCTCTCCGCCGCTCCCGCCCCGGGCGCGCACGTCCGCTACGCGGGCGAGGACGTGCTGGCCGGCGACGTCGTCCTCACCGCGGGCATGGTGCTCGGCCCGGCCCAGATCGGGGTGGCGGCAGCGGTCGGTGCGGTCACCGTGGCGGTGCGGCGCCTGCCCACCGTGCTGGTGCTGTCCACCGGATCGGAGCTCGTGGCGCCCGGGACCGCGCTGCAGCCGGGGCAGATCTACGAGTCGAACGGCCCGATGCTCGCGGCCGCGGTCGAGGACGCAGGCGGTCGTGCCGAGCTGCTCCGGTTCGTTCCGGACGACGTCGAGCAGTTCCTCGACCGGATCCGCCGTCGCCTCGACGCCGGGCACGTCGATCTCGTGCTGACCTCCGGCGGGGTGAGCGCGGGGGCGTACGAGGTGGTGCGCGACGCGTTCTCCGGGCGCGGTGTGGAGTTCGGCAAGGTCGCCATGCAGCCCGGCGGACCCCAAGGGGCAGGGCGTGTCGGCGACCTGGGCGGGGTCGGGGTGGTGACGCTGCCCGGTAACCCGGTGAGCTCACATGTCTCGTTCGAGGTGTTCGTCCGGTCCGCCCTGCGGGCCTCGTTCGGGCATCCGTACCCTGATCGGCCCGTCGTGACGGCTACGCTCAGTGAGCGTTGGACCTCGCCCGCGGGTCGTCGGCAGTTCCGCAGAGGCGTCCTCGACGCGGTGCACGGCACGGTTCGGGAGGTCGGAACGCCGGCGTCGCACCTCCTCGGTTCGTTGGCCAGGGCGGAGTGTCTGGTCGTCGTTCCGGAGGACGTGACGGAGCTCGACGCGGGCTCGCCGGTCGAGGTGTGGTTGCTCGAGCCCTGAGCAGCGACCAAAATGTGACTCAGGTCACAGGCTCTAGAGGCAACAATTCCCGCTCCCGGAGCGTCTTACTGATTGGGTGTTCGGCCGATCGGTGCACATCACAGCCTTTCAGGGCCTGTGATCTGGACGATCGATCGGGTACTCGGGGATACTTGTAGAGCGGCGTCGGGAGACCGAGGTCGTGTCGCAACGGACCTACCGCCCGTCGCTGGGGAGCGGACGAGCGGTTCCACGGCCGGGGTCGTCGTCTCGGGGGATGACGGCCCCGGCCCTTTGCGTTCACCCGGTCCTCGGCCCGGTGACGGCAGTGTGGCACACGGTGACGATCTGCTCTCGCGTACCGTAGCCGCCGCTGCGATCGTCCCGTGTCGCCACCCGGAGGAGCCGACCCGCCCCCATGCC
>NZ_JAAXKY010000057.1 GCF_012911925.1 Pseudonocardia xinjiangensis
GCCGACCACCAGCACCTGCTTGCCCTGGATCCGGATCAGGAACGGCTGCCCGTACTCGGTGTCGCCCACGTCCAGCGCGCGCAGGTCCACATCCGCGGACGTGCTTGGGATGGCAGGGGCATCGAGCGCGCGGGCGAAGGGCATCTGCCGCTCGACGATCACCGTCACCACCCCGGGCCGGGTGCGGGACACCGCGACCTGATGCGCGCCGAGCGCGTCGGCCAGCGCTGGGAGGCGTTCGGTGAACGCGGCCGGGTCCTGCCCGCGCACCACCCGCACCGTGAGCGTGTCGATCGACGGGGTCGCTGAGCGGACCCGCAGCACACGGGGGTAGAGCAGTTCGCCGGTGCGGCGGTTGTCGCGGGTGAGCTCGCAGTCCTCCACCACCCCACGCCACCGCCGACCCCGGTACACCGTCCACCGCCGCCACACCGAGCGAACCCGAGGTGCGGCCCACCGGTCGAACGAAGCCGGATGCGCCCGCCACCACACCACCACCGCACCCACGAGGCCGCCGAGGCCGGACAGGACCGCGGTGGCACCCCACACCACGACCGCCCACAGCCCGAACACCGGGACCAGCGCCCACGCGGGGTGGCGCAGCAGCCACACCACGACCCGGATTTCCTGGCCGGTCGGGCGGGTCGACCCGCGCACCGCCGTCCCTCGCGGCCCACCGAAACTCAGTGCATTTCGTGTCTTCACCGATACCATCCCCGAATCGGTCGGTTGTTGAGCAGTTTTGGGCGCAGAAGGGCCAGGGACGCACTCGCTTATTTCGTGAGCGCGTCCCCGACGCCGTTCTACGGGCTTACCGAGTGGTGCTAGTTCTTGCGGAGTACCGGACGAGCGGCATCCAGCATCGTCACGACCTGCGCCACATCCCGGGCCAGGTTGTCGTGAGTTTTCTTGAAGCTCCCGCGCCGGATCGGGATGTCGCGCATGGCCTCGCGAAGGCGCTTCATGGACTGGTCGAGGTCTTCGATGATGCGGTCCACCTGTTCGGCCATGTCAGCGCCTCCAGTCCTTCTCGATCAACTGTGGTTCGAACCGCTTCGCCTGCGACGAGACGACCCGCAGGGAGGACTTGCACCGGCGCAGCGAGGACCGGACCTCATCCACGCTGGCGATATTCCAGTGCCGCTGGTTACGCCGCTTCCACGCCACGTCCTCGGCGCTCTTGGCCGCCCGCTGGGCTTCGGCCAGGGCGTCCCCCACGAGCTGGAGGGCCTGCCAGAACTCGCCGAACCGGGCCACTGCCCGCCGGTCTGAGCGTCCCTTTGCCCAGCCGCGGGTGGCCTTGACCGCGCTGCCGACCGTGGAACCCACCGTGGCCACCTCAGACGCCCTTCCGGATCGCGACCTGCGCCAGGCGCAGCCCTTCGGCGACCCCGGCCCGCCACGCCTGCTCGGTGGCCACCGGCGAATCACCCCGCGACCACCGGCGGCGCTCCCGCTCCAGACGGCGCACCAACCGGCCCACACCCGCCGCCGGCCGCCGCCCGTTCATCACTGCGTCCATCACTCACCCACCCCATTCGAAACTGCATCAGTCATTGCGTTCTCGCCGGTGCCCGCGCACTCGACGCACACCCCGTCCCCGCAGCACACCTCACACTCCGGGCCGTCACCGGCGTTCGGGAACGAATCCGGGAAACACCCGTACCCGTCACACGGGTCACACGACCCCGACCCCGAACACCCACCACATCGCATAGCGCTCACCGCCCTGTTTTCGGCATGGGGCTACCCACGCCGGTATTCACCGGGACAACAGTTGATCGCGCTGGTATTGCGGGCGGCTGGTTACGCCGACTTCTCGCGCGGCATCGGCGCGGGCATCGGGGCCGGGTCGGCCGGCTTGAGCCCCGCGGCTTTGAACGACAGCCCAGACGACACCCGGCCCCGGTTCTCCACCTGGTAGGGCGAGACTTGCGGGTCGATCAACTCCACCCGCTGGCCCTCGTGGAAGCCCTCACCCGGATCCGCGGTCAGCGTCACCTTGATCTCCTCGCCCTTCGGCGCCCGCTGCCCCGGGCCCACGGCGAGCTTCGCGAACAGAGACACCACGAACTGCGCCGTCCCGTCCCGGTCGGTCACCGGTACCAGGTTGCCCCGCTCGTCCTCGCGAATCTTGCGCTCCGGCGGGTCCACCAGGGTTAACTTCCAGCCGCTCAAGATCACAGGCAGGTTCTGCACTGCACCCTCCTCCACTTGGACTTGCCCCAGAGGTCTAGTTCGCCCTAGAGATGAGGGCGTCCTAGTCCTATAGTGCGCCCAGGTAGTCCGGCTGTCAAGGACTAGTTGGTCCGCTCCGGCTGAGCTGGTCCGGTCGGAAGGACTAGGAAGTCCTAAGATGGAGCGGTGGAGATGTCCGAAGTCATCCGGCAGCGACGCGCCGACCTGGGGATGTCGCAAGGCGCCCTTGCACGTGTCGCCGGTGTCGACACCCGCCAGATCCGGCGGTACGAGGCAGGCGAGCAACAGCCGCTGCTGTCTGTGGCGATCGCCATCGCTGACGCCCTCGGCATCTCGGTCACCGAGCTGGCGGGCCGTGCACCCAGCGGGGTCAGCCTTACCGGCGACTGGTGGGCGTCCTGGCAGACGTCACGCGATGGGGTGGAGAAGATCGCGACTCAGCCCGTGCGCATGCGGCAGGAGGGCAGCTTGGTTCACATCGCTGCCACAGCGCACGGGCTCAGCGCGGACGATGGCGGCTACCTGTGGACGGGGGAGCTCCGCCTCTGGGACAACCAGGTCCTCACCGGGTGGTACGCCGCGAACGAGGGGACGATCCGGTCCAAGGGCACGATGTACCTGTTCATCAAGCACGCCCACGGCATCAACATGATCGGCCGCTGGGTGGGCCTCGGCTACGACGATCAGGTCATGACTGGTTGGGCGACCGTCGGCAAGACGCGTGAGAACTCCGAGCAGACGATGACCGAGCTAATCGCCGAGGGAGGTACGGCCCTATGACCGACGTGTGCGAGGTGGTGATCACCGCACCGGACCCCGCATGGCTCCGCAGCTTCACGCGCGAGCTAGTCGAGCAACGCCTCTGTTCGAGCGCACACAACTTCGCGCCCGTCCACTCGATCTACCGGTGGCAGGGCGAGGTTCACGAGCGCACGGAGGGTCGCGCCTCCCTGCACACGCGACGCGCGCTCGTTCCCGCGATCGTCGAGTACGCCAGGGAGCGGCACCCCTACCAGGTGCCCGGTATCAGCGCTCGCCCCATCTACGACGGGAACCCCGAGTACCTCAGCTGGATCACTGCCGAGACCGACCAGTCGTCCACCGCGAGCGACACCGCCGACGTGTGACCTCGCAACAAAGCCGCCGGGCCTGTCTGGTCCCACCTGATGCTTGACGTTTGAGTTCTCAGGTGGTGGTTGACATTCGGGCTAGGAAACTGAGGGTGTGCGTGATTTCTCGGACTTCCATCTGTGGACGGGGGAGGGTCAGGCCGGGAGGCCGTCGCGGATGTGCTCGGCGAGATGTGGGGGGAGCTCACCGGGTCCGTCGGTGATCGCGGTAAGGGTGCTGCTCGACTTGATGACGGTGCCGGGTTCGATCGGCCATCGCGGGTCGTCACTGGTCGTGTCGCGCTCGCCGGCGTACTGCCCAGTGGTCGGATCGATCAGTAGTTCATGGGTTCGTGCAGCGATGTCGCAGGCCAATGCGACGCAGTGGCGACCGTCGAGGTCAACGGTGTGCTCGTTGATGCTGATTTCGGGAAGCTGCAGCAGGCCGCGGTAGAGCGCGGTGCGGAGGTCGGCGGGAAACAGGCAGGTGCGCAGCGCGTCGGCCGCGTGTGTCAGCGGATGTGAGAAGCGGGTGCGCGGGTGATCGATCTCGAGTCGGGCAAGGAGTTGGTTGGGATCGCGGGGTAGCGCGGCAAGGAAGTCTGGGCTGGGTGCCCGCCAGTTGCCGGGTCGTGGGCCAGGTCGGCGGTTCTCGCGTTCAGCAAGGAAGTCGCCGTAGGGTGCGTGGACGCGGCTGGCGTTGTCCTGGTGGTCGAGGTCGATCCCGTCGGCGCGGGCTTCCTCTTCGGACCCGAGGAGCCACCATCGCCGCCCGGTGCGGCGCTGCTCGTTGACCCAGTCTCGGCTCGGCTCGGCGGGCACCCATCGGTTAGTGCGCAGCTCCTCCAGCAGCGTGTATCGGGCAGTCGGGGTGCCGGATCGACCCTGCAGGAAACTGTGCGTTTGCATCGTCCACGCGTGCGTGGATACGACCAGGTACTGGTCAGGGTTCAGTGGCTCGTCGAGGGAAGGGAACGCGTCGATCACCCGGCCCATCCTGCCGGGTCGACAGCGCATCTGGTCGCTCGATACTCGTTCGAGCACTAGGTGCGGATCCTCACCGGGCAGACCGGCGGGACGGCGCTGCCGGAGCATGGTCAGTGGTAGTAGCGAAGCTGCGCGACCTTGATGAAACTCGATGGAACTCGCGCAGCTCGGCCGGACGTCAGGGTTGACAGGTCAGCGGAAGAACGCGTCGCAGCCAGCCCACATCCTCGACCACGGTCCGATACCAGCCCCTGTACCCGTCCAACCAGAACGGATGAGGATTGCCGATCACGACCACTGTCAAGCATCAGGTGGGACCGGAGTGTCAAGCATGTCCCGGGACTACACACGCAGCCGCCTGGCCGCTGTGTTCAGACTTTCTCTACTTGTTCAAGGCGGCGCCTCCGGCGCCGCGCCGCGCTGTGTCCGATGCAGCCGCAAGCGCTCGCACGGGGCGTGCGGCCTCCGGCCGGTCCCCGCGCGGCGCGCGGCTGCTTGCGTCAGATGCCGCAGCGGAATCAGATGCGGTCCCCTCCGGCGTGCCGAACACGATCGTGTCAGGGAGTCATGCCACGATCTCGTTGTGTGGCTGGCGTATGTGGACGAGTCGGGCGATGCCGGCTACAAGGGGTCGCGGACTTACACCCTTGGGTGCGTATTAGTCAATGCTAAGGACTGGCCAGACGTGTTCGACACACTTGTTGACTTTCGCCGGTTCCTGCGAAATAAGTTTGGCGTTCTGGTGCGAGCGGAGATTAAGGCGAACTATCTCCAGCGTGGCGGTGGGCCTTTGAAGGGTCTCAACCTCGGGGACGGCCAAAGGCATGTTATATATCGGCAGCACATGCGCTTATTGTCAAAGCTTGGTCTTCAGGCCTTCGCTGTAGTTATTGAGAAGGAGAAGATTCGCCGACAGGAAAAGTATAGTCCTCGTGACGTGGCCTGGGAGTTCCTGCTGCAAAGGCTGGAGCGGTTATCTACTACGACAGACACCCCTCTGATGGTCATTCACGATGAGGGCGATTCGCTGCAAATAAGGAAGCTCTTGCGCAAAGCTCGGCGCGTGAATCGGGCTGGAAGCGCGTTTGGAACTGGTTCTTTTAATTTGCCAGCTCGCCTGATCATTGAAGATCCGGTTCCTCGACAAAGTGATCAGTCGTACCTTCTGCAGCTTGCTGATATGGTTGCATTCGCGGCCTATCGGCGACTGCATCCGCCGCCAAGCCACCGTACACCAGTCTGTCACTCGGCGATGTGGGGCGAGATCGGAACTGCTATCTATGCAAATGCGAATAGACTTGCGCACTCGCAGGGTGCTATAGCGTATCCAGGAATCGTCGTCTGGCCAAAGTAGAAACCCCCCGCCGAAGCGGGGGGTGAGCGCGGGCCTACACGGGACGCGGAGGTCTCGTTCAGTCCGCACCCACATCTTGTCCCCATCTCTGTCCACATGCAAGCCAGACTCGCCCACGAGCGAGTAGTAGCTGGTAACACTGCGTGCGCTCGCCGCGCGGCAGGTCTCCGAGATGGCGGGCAAGGCGGGCCGGTGCGGCCAGAATTGGGGGAGCGGTGGGCGCGTCATCTCGTCGACCTCCCGGAGGGCTATCACGCCACGAGCAGGGGGCAAGACTGGCAAGGTGGTCGGGGGCAGCGCCGACTTCGTCGTCCACTGAGGCGGTCGGGTTGGGTGGGCCGTTGCCCCCTGCCCGTGGCGTGATCGGGCTACGCCAGGTCGACGAGATGGCGCGAGACACCGGCCGTGGCGGGGCACACCTGGGGCACATCCTCAGCGTCACTCGCTGATACTGGGTGGCACAGCCCGATCCGCAACTGCCTGGTCATCGGCGCTCTGAGCGGCGCCGCAACGGTCAGAGGGTCGCTCGGAACGCGTTTGCAAGGCGGGGCTCCCGACGGTGACACCGCGGCTCGACCGCGGAGCCTGCGGGCGCTAGAAGGGCAGCGCGGCAACGTCGCCCGGTTGTGACCAGATCTGTGACCAGGACACGTCGAGACCACCCGGTACGGCCCGCTATCAGTGAGACGGCCAACGATGGCAGTCCGAGGTCAGGACGCTGCCGGGCGGCACTGATGAGACGCTTGGAGACGACCGGCGCCTGACTCGGTCCTCGGCGGTGTCCGAAGGCGATCACTGATTGCCCGCATTGGTGTTAGAACGCCCAGCTTCGCAGTGCACGATTCGCCCGCAACGTGCACCGGTGCTCTCCCTGCGGACTACCGACGAGCATCCGCTCACCCGGCCGGGATCTCGAGGATCATGCGCTCTTTCGACGAGTTACGAAAACGGCCTGCCGCTCACCGCGAATGACGTCACCATCGATCACAACACGTGCAACATCTTCCATGTCGGGCACGGTATACATTGGGTTCAGCAGGCATGACTCCACAATGCTGCGGAGGCCACGTGCTCCGGTCGATCGCTGCATCGCGAGATCGGCAATCGCAGCCAATGCGTTTGGCGTGAACTCAAGCTCAACATGATCTATGGCGAAGAGTTGCTGGTACTGCTTGATAATTGCATTCCGGGGTTCTGTTAAGATTCGAACAAAGTCCTCCCGGGTCATCTCATGCAGTGTTGCGATTACGGGAAGGCGACCAACGAGTTCGGGAATCAGCCCGAACTTCACCAGATCCTCGGGCAATATCTCGACTGCTGGTTCGGTCTGGCGCGTAGGGAGTTGAGCGCCGAAGCCCAAGCCTCGGGATCCCTGTCGACGATTCGCAGTCTCCTCAATTCCCGAAAATGCGCCACCGGCGATGAAAAGAATGTTGGTGGTGTCAATCTGAATGAACTCCTGATGGGGGTGCTTTCGTCCACCTTGGGGCGGCACTGATGCTACGGAACCCTCAACGATCTTCAGAAGTGCTTGTTGAACGCCCTCGCCGGATACGTCACGGGTGATCGACGGATTCTCGCTTCTTCGGGCAACCTTATCGATCTCATCGATGTAGATGATCCCCTTCTGGGCTCTTGAGACGTCGTAGTCGGCGGCTTGAATCAGTTTCAGAAGGATGTTCTCTACATCTTCGCCGACGTAACCCGCCTCAGTCAATGCCGTTGCGTCCGCGATAGCGAAAGGAACATCGAGGAGCCGAGCCAAGGACTGGGCCAGGAGTGTCTTTCCTGATCCCGTCGGTCCTAATAGTAGGACATTGGATTTGGCAATCTCGACCTCCTCTTCCTTGCGGTTGGCGGAATGTTGGATACGCTTGTAGTGGTTGTAGACCTGCACGGCCAGTGTAATTTTTGCGTGTTCTTGCCCGATGACAAATCCGTCAAGGAACTGACAAATTTCCGATGGTTTCGGTAGGTCGCACTCGCCATTCTCGGTGATGCCTGATTGGAACTCCTCTTCGATGATCTCATTGCAGAGGTCGATGCATTCATCGCAGATATACACCCCTGGCCCGGCGATCAGTTTCTTGACCTGCTTCTGGCCCTTCCCGCAGAATGAGCATCGGAGAAGGGTATCGCCTGTCTTTGTCATTACATCTCACCCCGCCGGAAGGTACTTTCGTGGCGCTGGAGATGCCCACGGATCTGTGTCAGCTTAATGGATGTTCTATGCCGCGCAAGGGCTCCGTGTACGCGCGGAGCGAACAGTCGAACTACCTGCGGGAGTAGCCTCTACGAGCGGCGCGTAGGAGTGGATGTATGGCCGCACGGGCGGCACCCAACCCGTTGTGGTCTGCCGCTCGGTCGGGAAGCTGTGACCACGGCCCGGTGAGAATCCAAGATACGCTGTCCTCCCAGAGGAACCACGTCGGGCGGACAGTAGGCCCTGCGGTTGCGACCCGCGCCGTCAGTGGATCCTGCAGGAACTCATCAACATCGAAGTCCATGCCGCACATGCTCGGGGCTGAACCCGAGTCAAGGTCAACAGGGGGAGATCGGTCGCCGTCCCAGGCCACGCCAGGGGTCCTGTGGCAGTGCCGCGCCCAGGATCAAGCACCAGAACCTGGCAGTCAAAACGCACGTCACGTGCCACACCCGTGCCACAGGGTCCGGTCAATTACGGTCACTACGGGCACACGCAGACGCTCGCGGAGCTGCGCGAACGCCCTCGTCGTTGCCGCTGATCCACATTTGCAAGGTGGGGGTTTAGGGGTTCGATTACCCTCGTCTCCACCAGCAATAACAGTGTGCCTCAGGACTCCGACTCCTCTATCTGGGGCAGGATCGCAGCTGCAGGGGCTTCACGGTGCAGCTTGCGGTAGCGCAATCCTGCGGTAACGTCGTCCGGTGACACGCGCGATGCAGGAGGACTGGAACGCGGAGGCGGCCCGGTTCGACGAGCAGCCGGATCACGGCCTGCACGACGGATTAGTCCGGGAAGCCTGGACGCTGGTGCTGCAGGAAGCTCTTCCGGCCCCGCCGGCTAGGGTCCTGGACGTAGGCTGCGGCACCGGTTCAGTCTCCGTCCTACTCGCCGAACTGGGTCACAGGGTGCAGGGCATCGACATCGCTCCACGGATGCTCGAGCAGGCCGCTGCCAAGGCCAAGCGCCGCGGCGTCGAAGTCGCTTTCCTCGAAGGCGACGCCAGCCGGCCGGCGGTGAAAGGCCCGTTCGACGTCGTGCTGTGCCGGCACGTCCTCTGGGCTTTGCCCGACGTGTCCGCTGTTCTGGACCGCTGGACGACTCTGCTCGTGCCGGGCGGTCTGCTGGTGCTCATTGAGGGGCGCTGGCACACGGGCGCTGGTTGGCGCTCCGACGATCTGCTGCCGCTGGTCCGAGCCGCGACGAGCACCGCCGTCCTGCGCCCCCTCGTGGATCCAGATCTGTGGGGAGGGCCGATCGAGGACGAGCGGTACCTGATCATCGCGACCGCTGGGAAGGAACCGCCGTTCCGCACCGGTACCGGGGACAGGTAGCTCCTCGACCCACACGAGCCACCGGCCGTGGCGGGGAACATCTGGGGCACATCCTCAGCGTCACTCGCGATACTGGGTGGCACAGCTCGATCCGCAACCGCCTGGTCATCGGCACTCTGAGTGGCGCCGCAATGGTCAGAGGGCCACCGGAAACGCGTTTGCAAGGCGGGTCTCCGATGGTTACACCGTGCTCGACCGCGGGAGCCTGTGGGCGCGGGGAGCGGAGTGCGGCAGCGGTCGGGCGGTAGTGACCAGATCTGTGACCAGGACGCGTCGAGACCGCCCGACATGGCGCGCGACCAGTGAGACGGTCGACGACGGCAGTCCGAGGTCAGGGTGCTGGCAGTGACACTGGCGAGACACCTAGAGACGCTCTACGCCTGACTCATAACCCAGAGGTCGTAGGTTCGAATCCTACCCCCGCTACCAGCGAGAACGGCCCCCGGACATCAGTCCGGGGGCCGTTTTCATGCCCGCGGTAGCAAGGATCGTAGTAGGCCTCGGTCGGCAGGCCTCCGGAGCGGGGTCCTCGGGGCCGGTGACGGCCCGCTCGATCAACTGGCTGATGAGCTCGGCGGCGGCAGGCTATCCCGACCGGCCGACTGGCTACCGCTGATCTGCTCGTGGCCCCTCCGACTGCAGGCTGAGCAGCGGTACGCAACGTCCGGCCTCTGGATCCACGCCCTCGAAGCGTTTAGCGTCATGATCGACATTCGTCGTCGACGGGGGACCGCATGACCAGCATCGGAACCGCAGGCCCGAGAAGAGTACTAGCCGACGTGCTGCCCGGCGGCGCCGTCCGTGACCTCGCCCTGGTGGTGGGCTCGGCGGTGTTCGTCGGTTTGTCTGCACAGGTGGCGATCCCCCTCGGGTTCACCCCGGTGCCCCTGAGCGGGCAGACCTTCGCCGTGCTGCTTGCCGTCGCGGTGATCGGACCTGCCCGCGGCCTGCTCGGGATGGCTGTCTACCTGGCGGCCGGCGTCGCGGGGCTTCCGTGGTTCACCCAGCACACCTCTGGATGGGGCGGCGCCAGCTTCGGCTACATCGTCGGTTTCCTCCTGGCCGCGGTGCTCGTCGGTGGCCTCGCTCGTCGGGGAGGAGACCGCACCCCGACCCGTACGGTGGGCATCATGATCGTCGGAAACCTCGCGATCTACGCGGTCGGCGTGCCGTGGCTGATGGTTACCGTCGGAATCGGGTTCGGGCAGGCGCTCGCGCTCGGTGTCCTCCCCTTCCTGATCGGTGACGCGATCAAGATCGCGGTTGCTGCCGGACTCCTGCCCACCGCATGGCATCTCGTCCATCGGGCCGAGCGGGACTAGCCAGGGAAGGACACCTCTCGGGCTCCGCCCGAACCCGCACCGCTCGGAGGTCAGGGGAGTGCGGCGCGGGTGGTGATCTCCTTGCGGCACGGGATGCCGTCAGTGTCGGGGGCGGTACCAGGCTGACGCCGCAGCCAGCAGGCGGGAGTGCTGCTGGTGGTCAGAGGAGGGCGCCCCCGGAGACTTCGAGGCGTTCTGCGGTGACCCAGCGCATCTGGTCGGAGACGAGGGCGGCGATCGCGTCCCCGATCTCCTCGGGCCGACCGACCCGTCCGAGAGCGGTCTGTGTGGCCAGGTAGCCGCGTAGTTCGGCGTTGTCTCGCATCGCGCCGCCGTTGAAGTCGGTTGCGGTGGGTCCGGGGGCGACGGTGTTGATGCGGATTCCGCGGGGTCCGAGTTCCACGGCGAGGGTGCGAGTGAGGGCTTCGACGGCGGATTTCGCTGCCGTGTAGATCGACGTTCCGGGGCTCACGTGCCGGGTCAGGGACGTCGAGATGTTCACGATCCGGCTGCCGTCGCCCATGAGTGGCACGAGTGCCTGGATCAGGAAGAAGGTGCCGCGGAAGTTGGTGCCGACCAGCAGGTCGAATCGTTCGGGTGTGACCTCTGCCAGCGGGTCGAACAGCCCGATGCCTGCGTTGTTGACCAGCACGTCGAGCCGGCTCGCTCCCCAGCGGGAGGTCAAGCCCTGCTCCAGGTCGGAGACGAACGCGGAGAAGGCGGAGACGTCGCTGATGTCGAGCGGCATGGTCATGACGTCCCCGCCTGCGGCTTCGATGAGCCGAGCCGTGTCCGTGGCCTCACCGCCCGGACGGTGGGTGACCACGATGCGGTATCCGGCAGCGGCGAGGGACCGTGCGGCGCTGCGGCCCAGGCCTCGGTTGCCGCCGGTGATCACGGCGACGCGGTGGTCGGTCATATCAGGGCTTCCTTCGTGAACGTGACGTGGACGAGCGGGCTGCCTGCCATCCACTGCTCCAGCGGCTCGACCGGCTGGGGGATCCCGGCGGGATTCCAGGCCTGGTCGAGGTCGGCGATGATCGCGCGGAAGACCCTCGCCCGATGCGCGGCGTCGCGGATCGGTGTTCCCACCGCATCCAGGTCGGCGCGCACTCCATGCTTCAGATGGAAGGTGAAGCCGGGGTTCTTCACGATGTTCGCGTACCAGTCGCGGCGTGCCGGCTGGGTCGACAGGTAGATCTCGCCATCAGCCCGGTAGAACCACACCTCGATCCGGTGGTGCCTGCCGGTTCGGGCACCGGTCGTCGTGATGTCGATCGTGCGTTCTCGCGCAGGAGACGCTGGGCTGATCGCCAGCGCGTTCTGTATCGACGGGTCCATGACTGCTCCAGTGTAAGTAATTAATTACTTACAAGCTAGGGTCATCGTGAACCCTTGTCAACGTGACTGACCAGGAGGTCCCCCTTGCCCGCCAGAAACCCGGAAGCGACGAAGGCCCGGATCCTCGACGCCGCGGTCGGCGAGTTCGCCGCGCACGGCTTCGCCGGTGCCCGCGTCGAACGCGTCGCCCGACGGGCGGCGACGAACATCCGGATGATCTATGCCTACTTCGGCAGCAAGGACTCGCTGTTCGACGCCGCGCTCGTCGATTCCGTCCGCTCCATGGCCGCGGCCGTGCCGCCGACGACAGAGGACCTGCCGGGCTGGGCAGGCAGGCTGTTCGACTACCACGGGCGTGCGCCGGCGGCGATGCGCATCAGCCTGTGGGCTCAACTCGAACGCCCTCAGGCGGCATCCGAACCCATGGAGAGCTACCTGGCCAAGACGGCGCAGGTCGCAGATGCCGCCAGCTCACCCCTCCCCGCAGTCGACCTGCTCACGATCATCTACGCCGTCGCCCAGGCGTGGTATCTCACACCGGTCGGGCTGCTCTCTGCGGACGGCTCAGACCCCTCCGACGACGTGCGCATCGCCGCGCATCGAGCGGCACTGGTGACAGCCATCCGAAGAATGGTGGAAGGCCAGGCGGAACACGGATAGGGCCGCAGTTGCGAGGGGCGCCGTTTTCAGGTCCTGGGCAGTAAGCCTCGGTCGGCCGGCCGATGAGCTCCCCGGCGTGTCCACTGCTCTCTCGGTCAGGTGGTCATCGCCCACGCGTCGTCGAGCCGGGCCAGCTCGACGGCCGCCAGGTTGATCGATGCCGCCGCGATGTTCGCCCGAGCGTGACCGACCCGGGTTGTGCCGGGGAGGGGCACCACGTCAGCGCCGTATGAGGGGCCGCGGCTGTGAACCCAGGCGAGCGCGATCTGCCCGACGGATGCCTCGTGAGCGGCGGCGATCTCACGCAGGGTCGCCTGCTTCGCGTCGTCCGTCCGGACGTGGCCCCTCGGCTCGTGCAGCGCGCCGTGGCTGGTCGGTGAGTGCGCGACGATGGTGATGCCGAGGGCTGCCGCGGTCTGGGCGAGTGTGCTCTCGATGCTGCGTGCGGACAGCGACCACTGTTCCTGGAGCGCGGTGACCGGGTGGACGGCATGGGCACGCTTCAGGTCCTCGGCCGTCACGTTCGAGAGGCCGATGGCACCGATCTTGCCCGCGTCGAGCAGGCCGGTCATGGCGACGATCGTCTCCTCGATGGGGACCGTGTCGCTGCGATGGTGCAGGTAGTAGAGGTCGATGTGATCGGTCCGGAGGCGCCGGAGGCTGGCTTCGCATGCCTGGCGTACGTACTCGGCGTCGGCCCGGACGTCGAAGCCCTCCGCGACGTCGTCGTGCCACACCAGACCGAACTTGCTCGCGAGGACCACATCATCCCTGCGCCGGGCGATCGCGCGGCCGACGAGGTCCTCGTTCTGGTAGGCGTCGGCGGTGTCGATCATCCGGACGCCTGCGTCGAGGGCGGCATCGATGACACGGACAGGGTCCCGGTCGGGATCCGCTGAGTCGGTCACGCGTAGGCGCATCGCGCCGAACCCTTGCCGGCCCATGTCGATGGCGCCGGGAGCCGTTCTGCTGCTGGTCACGGGCGAACGGTAGGGCCTGAACCGGACTTCAGGTCCAGTCGTCGAGTGGATCCGCCCGTCACCGTCTGATCTATCCCGTCGCGAGGCTGGGGACGGTGCTCATCTCAGCTCTCAGCCGATCGAGCCGGGGAGTACGAGTCGGAGGCGCCTCCGTCCAGCGCTGTGCGCCACAGTGACAGACCTGCCGCCAGTTCTGCGGCGCCTCCAGGCAGCACGTGAAGCCGTCGTAGATCCAGTCGTGCTGGCCCCGGTCGAGGCACGCCCAGTAACGGGCGTCGTCGTCCGGCACATCCGGCGGGAGCCGGGGGCAGCGGCACGGCCCGGGTGCCGCGTCGTCATCCGTCTTCATGGAGACCTCAGGCTCTCAGTGCACGTGCGTCGATACCCTCGTCGGACGGTGGCCGTCAGGATGGCACCCCGGCACGCGACTCCGGCAAAAGGCCTCTCACCCGGGCCGGTGGGGTTCTCCCCACCTCGGACCGGAGGTGCACAGGCGTGTCTCTCCGGGCGGCCCGCGATTGACTTTCCGCATGATCACACGCCCGACCCGCAGGGTCGAGGTCTCCCGGTCCCTGGTCCGCGACGTCGCCCCGTTCGTTGCGCTGACGTTCACCATCAGCTGGGGGCTCTGGGCGGTCGCCCTCGTCCTGGGCGGGAACATCGCCGACCCGGCCGTCTTCGCCTGTTACGTGCTCGGCGCCCTCGGTCCGAGCCTCTCCGCCGGGATCCTGCGGCTGTCCGGACGGCCCGGCGGGCGGCAGGCGCAGTGGGCAGCGGCGGCCGGGTGGCTGCCGGCGGCCGTGCTGCTGGGTGCCGGGCCCGCGGTTGTCGCGGTCACCGCGGCGCCGCTGTTCGGGGCCGCGGCGGCCGACCCGGGGGTGCTCCTCGTGGCGGTGGCCGGTGCCGGCGGGCTGCTGCCGTACCTGGCCCTGCATCTCGTCGCGGGCCCGCTGGCCGAGGAGTTCGGCTGGCGCGGGTACCTGCAGCCGCGGCTGCGCAGCCGGCTCACCCCGGCCCGGACCGCGGCCGTGCTCGGCACGCTGTGGGCGCTGTGGCACGTGCCGCTGTTCGTGCTGGTCGGGACCGTGCAGTCGCAGATGGGCCTGTTCACCCCCGTTGCGCTGGGGTTCTTCGCTGCGATGCTCCCGCTGTCGGTCGGGTACTGGTTCGTGTCCGAACGGCTGCGCGGCGGCGTGCCGGCCGCCGTGCTCATGCACATGAGCGGCAACATCGCGCTGACCCTGATCTTCGCCGCCCCGTCGGTCGCCGTCGGTGCCTGCTACCTCGGGGCCGTCCTGGTGATCGCCGCACTTCTGCTGCGGTTCGGGCCGGCCCCGGCCTCCGCTCGCCGCGCTACCATGGCCGGGTGAGTCTGGATAGCGAACCGACGAATCTCGGGGCGCCGCGGGTCTGCTCCATCGCCGACGCGCTCGAGTTCGTGGGCGAGCGCTGGAGCCTGCTCGTACTGCGTGAGCTGGGCTTCGGGGTCCATCGGTTCAACGACATCCAGACCAACACCGGCGCTCCCCGCGAGACCCTCGCGCTGCGGCTGCGCAAGCTCGAAGACGCCGGGCTCATCGAGCGCCGCCAGTACTCGAAGCACCCGCCCCGCGACGAGTACCTGCTCACCGCCGCGGGCCGGGACCTCGCACCCGTCCTGCGCTCCCTGCGGGAATGGGGCGAACGCCACGCCACCCCACTGCGCCGCACCTCCTGAGCGGGACGGCCGCGCTCAGGAACCAGGGACGAACGCGACGTTCTCGGGCGCGGCCTTGCGGGCGGCGAGGAGCGCGGTGGCGGCGGCGCCGATCGGCAGGCGCAGCGGCGGCGCGTCGAGTTCCGCGGCGTCGGCGACGGCGCGCGCGACCTCCTCGGGGGTGAGGGAGTAGCTGAGGTCCATGTGGTCGGTGGTCAGCGCCCCGGCGTAGGGATCGTCGGGCAGCCGGTAGGCCAACGGGTCGTCGAGCGCACCTGAGCTCACCGAACCGGGCTCCAGCAGGGTGGTGTGGATCCCGAACGGGGCGGTCTCGATGGCGAGGGCTTCGCCGAGCGCCTCGAGTGCCCACTTGCTGGCCGCGTAGGCGGCGTCGCCCGACAGGACGATGCGGCCCACCACGCTGGAGAGGAACAGCAGCCGCCCGTTCTTGCGCTCCCGCATCTGCGGCAGCACGGCTTGCGCGACGCGGATCGCGCCGGAGGTGTTCTGCGCGAACAGCCGCTCGATCTCGGCCACCGGGCTCGCCTCGACCGCACCCACGAAGATCACGCCCGCGTTGGACACCAGCACGTCGACCTCCCCGGCGGCCACGACCGCTTCGTCGACACTGGCCTGGTCGGTGACGTCGAGGCGCAGCCGTTGCGCGACGTCGAGGTCCTCGAGCGTGCGCGGGTCGCGGGCGGTGGCGATGACGCGGTAGCCGCGGGCGGCGAACTCGGCGGCGGTGGCCCGGCCGATGCCCTTGGAGGCCCCGGTGATCAGGACGGATGGCATGGACTGCTCCTGTGAGTACGGAAATCGAACTTACTTGACGCTGTCACTGTAGACGTCGTGAGTCGGAAAAGCGAACCCACTAGCAGGCGCCAGGGGCCGGACACCGCTCACCGCGGCGGTGTCCGGCCCCTGGCGGCGTGGTCGCCTCAGTGCTCGACGTGCAGGAGCCCGAGCCGCTGGGTGGCGCGGGTCATCGAGACGTAGAGGTCGGCGGGGTTGTGGGCCCGGATCCGCTCCGGGTCGACGATCACGACGGCGTCGAACTCGAGGCCTTTCGCCGACACCGGGGTGTGCACCTGCGCGGGCAGACCGGTGAGGCCGGCCAGGCCGTCTCCGTCGGCGGCGATCACCGCCAGCGTCCCGCGGCCCAGCTGGGCCACCTCCGCCTCGACGGCCGTGCGCACCTCCGCTGCGAGGTCGGTGGCCGCCACGGTGCGCCGCCACGGCTCCTCTCCCGTCGTCCGCACCGATTCTGGCGGCTGCCGGTCGGGCGCGAACTCGGCCAGCACGCCGGCGGCCACCGCCATGATCTCGGCGGGCGTCCGGTAGTTCACCGTGAGCGTCCGGTAGGTCCACCGGGAACCGAGGTGCGGCCCGAGCACGTCCGCCCACGCATCCGCTCCTGCGGGCGCGCTGCGCTGCGCGAGGTCGCCCACCGCGGTGATCGAACGGGCCGGGCAGCGCCGCAGCAGGACGTGCCAGTCCATGGCGGAGAGCTCCTGCGCCTCGTCGACGACGAGATGCCCGTACCGCCAGTCCCGGTCGCCGGCGGCCCGCTCGGCGACGCTCGCGAGGTGGTCGGGCACCTGCCGGGCAGCGAGCACGTCGGCGGTGACGAAGTCGGTCGGGCGCAGCTCGTCGGGATCCTCCCCGGCGAGACTGCGGTCGGCCGACTCCAGGATGCTCAGCACCTCGTTGGCGTAGACGCTGTCGGGCTCGCGCTCGGACGGGCTCGGCCGGACCGGCGGGGGACCGAGCAGCTCGGCCAGCTCGTCGAGCAGGGGCGCGTCCGACACCGTCCACGGGGAGCCCTCGGCGCGGTACAGCCCGGAGAGGTCGATCCCGCCGCCTGCCGAGGCCAGCCGCTCCGGGGACGCGAAGAGGTCGGCGAGGAGCTGCTCCGGGGTCAGCACCGGCCAGAGCTGCTCGACCGCCGCGTGGAAGTCGAGGTTGGAGCGCAGCTCGTCGCGCAGCTCGTGGCGCATCTCCGCCGAGACCTGCGCCGCGCCCGCCTGGGCGAGCTCCGGGAGGTCGCCGAGGTCGCGGAGGAGCTCGGCGAGCTCGGGCGGGTCCTCCAGGTTCTTGTCGAGCTGCTCGATGCCCTGCTGGACGAGCAGGCTGCCGAGCGTGTCGCGGAACGTCGTCCGTGCGGTGTTGTGGAGCAGGCCGGTGGCCCGGGCGCGCCTCCTGGCTTCCCTCGCTGTCGCCCGGTCGATCGTGACGGTGACGTCGTCGAGCTCGATCGCGATCGGCGACCCGGGTAGCTCCTGGCGGTCGGCGACGGCGCGGCGCAGGACGTCCAGCATCGCCAGGCCGCCCTTCGTGCGGGCCACCTCGTCCTCGTCCACGGCGGTCGCGACGACGCCCTGCGCCAGCCGTCCCGGGGTGGTGAACACCACCGCCGACTCGCCCAGCGCGGGGAGCACGCCGCCGACGTACCGGATGAAGCCCGCGCTGGGGCCGACGACCAGCACGCCGCTGCGGGCCAGCCGCTCGCGGTGGCTGTAGAGCAGGTACGCGACGCGGTGCAGCGCGACCGCGGTCTTCCCGGTCCCCGGGCCGCCCTCGATCACGACGACGCCGGAGAGCGGCAGCCGGATGATCGCGTCCTGCTCGGCCTGGATCGTCGTCACGATGTCGCGCATCGTCGCTCCGCGCGGCGCTTTCAGCGCGGCGAGCAGCGCCGGATCGGAGGCGGACTCGGAATCCGCCTCGGTGAGGAGCGCCTGGTCCAGCACGTCGTCGTGGAACGTGGCGACCCGCTCGTCGGGCGCCGTTCCGGCGATCTGGAGATGCCGTCGCCGGGTGATGCCCAGCGGTGTGGCCAGGGTTGCGCAGTAGAACGGCTGACTGGCGGGCGCCCGCCAGTCGATCAGCGCGCTCTCCCCGTCCGACGGATCGGTGAGCCCGATGCGGCCGATGTAGCTCGTCGACCCGTCGGTGCGGTCGAGCCGGCCGAAGCACAGCCCGGAGCGGGCTGCGGTCAGCGCGGCCGCCCGTTCCGACCAGCGGTGCACGGAGACGTCGCGCTCCCAGAGGGCGCTGAGCTCCCCGCCCGTTGGTGCGGCAAGTACGCCCTGTGTCTGGGCCCTGGCGGCCGCGAGTTCGGTGGCGAGCAGCGTATGCAGCCGGCGGATCCGCTCGGTCTCCGCTGTCAACTCCTGCTCGAAAGGGGGTATGTCCACGCTCTTCCCGCCCATGCTATCCTTAGGTTGCGGAGTTACGGATTCCTTCTCTGAACGCACCCTTCAGAATAACTTTCCGCATATCGCTGTGCACAGTCACATCGGGTGAATCGCAAGAGCGCGCACTGTGGTACGCCGCCTACCGGCGCCGCGCGCCCGGTCCCACGTCGACGGCTTGCGAACACGTCATTGCGAACGTCTGGTCGGGCCGACGGCCACGGGGATGGGAAATGGAGAGCACTCTCTCCTGCCCTCTTCAACTTATAGCGCGCCGGGGGGCTTGCGGCAAGACCCGGGTGGTGCCGCAGAATCGCCGGCCGGAGCCCGGACCTGCAGAAATAGGAGTCGCGAAGTGCGTGTGTTGTTGTCGACGTATGGGTCGCGCGGTGACGTCGAACCGCTGGTGGCACTCGCGTTGCGATTGCGGGAGCTCGGCGCGGAGGTGCGGGTGTGCGCGCCGCCGGACTTCGCGGAGCGGCTGGCCGGCGTCGGCGTGCCGATGGTCCCCGTCGGCCCGTCGGCGAGCGCGCTGACGGCTGCGGCGCCACCGCCGTCCGGCCTGCCCCAGCGTGCAGCCGGGTTGATCGCCGGCCAGTTCGACGCGGTCACCGGGGCGGCCGAGGGATGCGATGCGATGGTGGTGACCGGCATGATGCCTGCCGCGGCCGGCGCGCTGTCGGTGGCCGAGAAGCTGGGCATCCGGTCGGTCTCCGTGACCTTCCAGCAGCTCACCCTGCCGTCGCCGCACCGTCCGCCGCTGGCGTATCCGGGCCGGCCGTTCCCGCCTGAGGTGACCGACAACCGGGTGCTGTGGGAACTGGACGCCCGGAGCATCAACGCGCTGTTCGGGGAGGCGCTCAACACCAACCGGGTGTCGAACGGCCTGGCGCCGGTGGCCGACGTCCGCGACTACGTCGTCGGTGACCGGCCGTGGCTGGCGACCGACCCGATCCTGGACCCGTGGCAGGAGACGCCGGACCTCGACGTCGTACAGACCGGCGCGTGGCTCCTGCCCGACCTCCGCCCGCTCCCGGCCGACCTGGAGGCGTTCCTGGACGCCGGCGCACCTCCGGTCTACGTGGGCTTCGGGAGCATGCCCATGCACGGCTCGGCGGACGTCGCCCAGGTGGCCACCGAGGCGATCCGGGCGCAGGGCCGCCGCGCGGTCGTGCTCCGCGGCTGGGCCGACCTGGCCCTGATCGACGACCGGGACGACTGCTTCGTCGTGGGCGAGGTCAACCAGCAGGCACTGTTCGGCCGGGTGGCCGCCGTCGTGCACCACGGCGGCGCGGGCACCACGACCACGGCCACCCGGGCCGGCGCGCCCCAGGTGGTGGTTCCCCAGCTCGCGGACCAGCCCTACTGGGCAGGCAGGGTCGCCGACCTGGGCATCGGCGCGGCTCACGAGGGTCCGGCTCCGACCGTCGAGTCCCTGTCCGCCGCGCTCAGGACGGCGTTGACGCCCGAGACCCGCGCCCGAGCGACCGCCGTGGCCGCCACGATCCGCACCGACGGCGCGACGCTGGCCGCGACGTTGCTGCTCGACGCGGTCAGCCGGGAGAGGCCACCGGTGTCCGCGTGAACCAGGTGGGATCGCGAGTCCGAGCTACGCCCTCGGTTCTCGACGACTGCTCGGGCGAGCCGCCAGCGCCACGGCGCCGAACGTGACAGCGGTCCCGATCCAGGTGGCGACGGAAGGCCTCGGACCGGCGGTCAGGGCGTCCAGGGCGAGCGCGCCGAGTAGCTGCCCCGCAATGCCGGCCAGGCTGAAGACCAGCACGCCGATCCGGCCGACGAAGTGCGCTGCTGTCGCGATCACGACGATGCCGACCAGGCCGGCGGCGTAGAGCCACGGCTCGGCCGGGAGCCGGCCGGCCGGGACACCTCGCACGGCCAGCACGACCAGCAACGCGAGGCCGAGCGCGACCTCGGCGACGACGAAGCTCACCAGGGTGGCGGGCCACGGCGACCGGGCCGCCGCCCCCACCCGGCCGTTGAGAGCGGACTGGACGGCGGCCGCGACGCCGGCCAGTAGTGGAAGCCCGAGCAGCAGCACCGTGCCCCGGCTGCCCAGCCGGTCATGAGCGGCGATCGCAACCGCCGCCACGCAGGCCGCCGCGCCGCCGATGCGGGCAGTGGTGATCGGGTGCCGCCCGCCCGGCCCCAGTCCCGACCGGTCGGCCACGAGGCTGCCCACCGCAGTGCCCCCGACGACGGCCACGGTGAACACGGCGACCCCCAAGGTGCCGACGCTGACCCCCTGGCCGGCGACGAACAGCGCGCCGCCGACCCCGCCGCAGCAGTGCCACCAGCGCAGGCTGCCGGTGCGCAGGGCGGCACCGACGAACCGCAGTCCACGCCGCCCGGTCGCCACGGTGGGCACGAGTGCCAGCAGCACCAGCACGCCGACCGTGGTCGAGGCCAGAGAGGCCGCGACTCCGTCGCCGAGTCGGGCCCCGAGCTCCCCGTTCAACCGTGCCTGTACCGCCAACCCGGCGCCGGCGGCCACCGCCGCCCCTATCGCCACGACACGACTGCGGCCGCGCGACCGCGGCTCGATCTCCTCGTCGAGAGCACTCACTTACGGAGATTCTGACCGCTCCGAACCGGCATCACAATCAGCGGAGCGGCGGCGGTGCTGCTACCTCCTGCGTCGGGCGATACGCACGCCGAGCACAACCGCACCGAGGACGAGCAGGACGCCCAGCAGCTGCAGGCCCGGCGAGTCGTCGGCCTCCCCGTACACGACGCCGGCGACGCCGAGCGCGAAGACCAGGACGGCGACGATGGCGCGGAGGTACGTCGCCGGGGGTGTCCGTTCGGTGGCCCGATCCCCGTCGCCGCTCATTCCTCGACCCATTCGAGCAGGTCACCGGGCTGGCATTCGAGCACCCGGCACATGGCTTCCAGGGTGCTGAAACGAACGGCCTTGGCGCGACCGTTCTTCAGTACCGCCACGTTCGCCGGCGTGAGCCCGACCCGCTCGGAGAACTCCCCGACGGTCATCTTGCGTTTGGCCAGCTCGACATCGATGCGGACGACGATGGGCATCAGATGACCGCTTCCATGTCGGTGCGCAATGTCGTGGCCTGCCGCAGCAGCGCGCGCATCACCACCATGAGGAGTCCCACCACGGCGATGCCGGTCAGCATCAGGAACAGCAGGACCGGTAGTCCGGGGTCGTCCGCCTTGAAGCCGAAGTAGAGGAACACGCCCAGGAGCACCACCCACGCCGCAACGATGGCCCAGACGATCGCATCCACCCACACCAAGGAGGCGTCGCTGAAGATGCGGTCCTTCTTGACCATGGTGAGCAACTTCCAGGTGGCCACGATCACCACCTGGACGCACACCACCCAGAACACCGTCACGGCGGTCAACGGCCACCTCAGGTACGCAAGGTCCGGGGACTCCTCGGCCATGTGCGCGAACTGTCCGGGAAGCGAGAGGGTCTCGAACGGGACCAGGACCACGAACAGCAGCACGAGGAAAACTCGGAGAGGGGCTACGGCCCGATGCTCGGTGAACACCGATCGAGTATCGATCATCTTGTATCGATAGTCAATAGGTGATCGGGTCGACCCGTCGCCGTCCGCTGACCGGCCGATGATTTCCGGCGGTCGCCGACGTCTCTGGATGAGAGCCGTGGGACAACGGCTCGGAGAGGGACTCGCCATGGGGCAACCAGTTGTGCACTTCGAGATCATCGGACGGGATCCGGCGACGCTACGCAGCTACTACGGCGAGCTGTTCGGGTGGGAGTTCGCCGTCGGCGACGCGGCCACCGACGCGGTCTCCCCGCCGGGCAACTACGGGTTCGTGGACGGCAGCACCACCGGCAACGGGATCAACGGTGGCGTGGGCGGCGGCGAGGGCTACGAGGGACGTGTCCTGTTCTACGTGGACGTGCCCGATGTCGAGGCCGCGCTCACCAGGGCTGAGAGCCTCGGCGGGAAGCGCGTGATGGGCCCGGCGGGCACTCCTGGATCCCTCGTGGTCGGGCAGTTCACCGATCCCGAGGGGCATCTGATCGGCGTAGCCGGCGCGAGGTAGCCGACTACCGGCGCGCGGAGCGGGCGGAGGTCAGGCGGCTGCGGTGGAGCAGTCGGGACACACGCCCCAGTAGATGACCTCGGCCTCGTCGATCGCGAAGCCGTGGTCGTCGAACGGGGCCAGGCAGGGCGCGGTGCCGACGGCGCAGTCGACATCGGCGATGGCACCGCACGATCGGCAGACGACGTGGTGATGGTTGTCCCTGACCCGCGCCTCGTAGCGTGCCGGGGAGCCCGGTGGCTGGATGCAGCCCAGCAGGCCTGCGGTGGTCAGCGCGCGCAGCACGTCGTAGACCGCCTGGTGGGACACCTCGCCCAGATCCTCGCGCACGGCGCTGATGATCGTGGCCGTGTCGGCGTGCGGGTGGCGGTGCACCGCGGACAGCACCGCAACCCGGGGGCGCGTCACGCGGAGAGCGGCCCCGCGCACCATGCGCTCGAAGTCCGAGGTCGTCGACACGGCCGAAGTGTGGCCCATATTCTTGAATTGCTCAAGATTTCGGGGCCGGTGTCACTGTCAGAAGCCGAGGCTGCCGACGCCCTGCCGGAGTGCGGTGAACGCCATGTCGGCGTCGGCTGTCGCCTGCGGGTGAACCTCGTCCGCCGTGCGTCCTCCCGCCAGCTTGGCCCAGTTCTCTCGGGCCAGTACGTGCTGGGCGGTGATCACCTGCGCCGCGACGAGCCGCGGGCGGAGGTCGTCCGCGGTTGTGCCGACGCCGTCCCGGAGGGCCGCGGCAAGGGCGTCGACGTCGGCGGCGCTGAACTCGGCCAGGCGGGCGGCGACCGTCGGGGTGGTGAAGACGAGCCCGTGAAAGGCCAGGACCTCGGCGTCGTCGCACAGCCCGGTGATCGGGTCGTGCTGGGCGAGGCGTTCCCGGTAGTGGCGGTGCAGGGCGTCGAGCGGCGCCTCGCCGCTGCGTCGTGCCTGCACCACGCGTGCGGCTTCGCCCTGGTGGTCGGCGAAGCGATGGATCAGGAGGTCCTCCTTCGTGGGGAAGTAGCGGAACAGGGTGGGCTTGGAGACCTCGGCCGCCGCGGCGATCTGGGCGACGGTGACGCTGTCGAAGCCGTGGACGAGGAAGAGTCCGATCGCCGTGTCCGAGATCGTCTCCCGCGTGCGCTCCCGCTTCCGCTGTCGCAGGCCAGGTCCACTCATGCGGGCAGTTTAGAGCAACCGGGATAGATTCGTTACCAGGTTGCATATGTAACCGGGTTGTGTTTTGGTGTCGGTACCGCGCTGACCGAGAGGCCGAGACATGACCACCGTGTTGATCGTGGGTGCCGGCCCCACAGGACTGACCCTCGCCTGTGACCTGGCGCGTCGCGGCGTCGAGGTCCGGATCATCGAGAAGTCGCCCGCGTTCCAGACGGGGTCCCGGGGCAAGACGCTCAACGCCCGCAGCCTGGAGGTGTTGGGCGACCTCGGTGTCGCAGACCAGGTCCGTGCCTCCGGGATCACCCATCTCAGGTTCCGCAAGTACTTCCAGGGCGAGCTGGTCGAGGAGACCGACCCCTTCGAGGACCGCATGCTGTTCGTGCCGCAATGGCGGACCGAGCAGGTGCTCCGCGACCGGCTCGCCACCTGGGGCGTGCAGGTCGAGCTGGCGACAGAGCTGACGGACTTCACGCAGGACGATGCGGGCGTGCACGTCACCCTTGCCGACGGCGGGCGGATCGAAGCGGGCTACCTCGTGGGGTGCGACGGCGGCCGCAGCCCGGTCCGGAAGCTGCTCGGGGTGGCCTTCGAGGGGGAGACCGCGCCGGAGCAGGCGATGGTCTGCGGGGACGTGGTGGTCGACGGCCTGGTCGATGAGGCGTGGCACCAGTGGTTCGCCGAGGACGGGGCGATCCTGCTGTCCCCGTTCCGCGGGACGGACTCCTGGCAGCTCCAGGCCAGCCCGGAGCGGGATGCCGCGGGGGAGGTCCTGCCGCCCTCGCTGGAGAGCTTTCAGCGGCTGTTCGACCGGTACGCCCGCCTCCCCGGTGTGCGGCTGCGCGATCTCACCTGGAAGTCGACCTGGACGGTCAACGTCCGCATGGTCGACCGCTACCGCGTCGGGCGGGTCTTCCTTGCGGGCGATGCCGCCCACGTCCATCCCATCGCCGGCGGACTCGGCATGAACACCGGGATCCAGGACGCGTGGAACCTCGGGTGGAAGCTCGGGCTCGTGGCGACCGGCCACGCCGGTCCCGCGCTGCTCGACACCTACGAGGAGGAGCGGATGCCGATCGCGGCGTGGACGCTCGACCTCACCAGTGAGCGCCTCCGCGTGGTCCTCGACGACATCCGGATCCGCGGCGAAGGTATGGACGCCGTCGCCGTTCCGGAAGGCAGCGGGCTGGGGATCAACTACCGCTGGGGCGTCCTCGCCGAGGATCACGCTCCGGGCGAGAGAACGACGAGGGCCGGTGACCGTGCACCGAACGTCCCGCTGCGCGGCAGCCCTGAGCACACGCCGCGGCGACTGTTCGACCTCCTCCCCGGTGGACGGTTCGCTCTCCTCGGCTTCGCCCCCGAAGCCGGACCTCACCTCCGTGAACTCACCGCGGCACACGCGGAACTCGTGGAGAGCCATCTCCTCAGCGCCGGTCCTGGTGGCCTGGACGACGCCGAGCAGGTGAAGCGGGCCTTCGACGCGGACGACGACACCCTCGTCCTGGTCCGGCCGGACCATCACATCGCACTGACGACCACGACAGCCGGCGTCGCGGAGGTCTCCGGCTACCTCGGCCGCCTCTCTCGACGGCCGGCGATCCCCGGGAGGGTCAGTGGCTCCGGGACGGCTCCCGCTCCTGCTGCTGTGGCCGGTCGTGGCGGGGGAGCAGGAGCGGGGTGGTCAGGATGAGGAGGCCGGCGATCACGATCGCGGCGCGGGGGCCGGTGACTCCGGCGAGCAGGCCCCACAGCGCGGTGAGGGCCGCGATGGCCATCTTGCTGGTCACCGACCACGCGGACAGGGTGCGGGTCACCCGGTCCGTCGGGATCTGGGTGAGCCGGTAGGTGGCGAGCACCGGGTTGAACACGCCCATGCAGGTGATCAGGCCGAGCTCGACGGCCATGACCAGCACCAACCCGGCAGCGCCGGGACCGACGAAGGCCAGCCCGAGCAACCAGCACACGCGCAGTGTCCCGGCGGTGAGCATGATCGTGTGTTGTCCGTACCGGGCGACGAGCCGGCGGGCCAGCCGGGAGCCGATGAGGCCGCCGATGCACGGCGCTGCGAACGCGAGGCCGTACTGCCAGGGTGCGAAGCCGAGGGGGCCGAGCATGAGGACGATGAGCAGCGGTGAGGTCGCCATGATGAGGCCGTTGACCATGAGCGAGTTGACGAACAGCAGGCGCAGTGTCGGGTGGGTCAGGATGAACCGCCACCCGTCGAGCAGCTGGCCTGCTCGAAGCCTCGGCGCATCGGCTCGCGCGGGGTGCGGCTCCCTCCCGCCCGTTCCGATCGCCGCCAGCCCTCCCGCGGAGAGCAGGTAGCTGACGGCGTTGGCCACGACGGTCGCCACCGGGCCGAACAGCCCGATCGCGGCCCCGCCGAGCGGCGGTCCGAGCATGGCGGCGGTCCAGGTCGTGGACTCGAACCGCCCGTTGGCGACGAGCAGGTCCTCCGGGCGCACGAGCGCCTTCAGGAATGCGCCGCCGGCCGCGGTGAAGGTGAGGTCGGCTCCCGCGACGATGATCGCGACGGCCAGGAGCTGGGTGAAGGTGAGCAGGCCGAGCGCGTACGCGACGGGGATGCTCAGCAACGTCGCGAACCGGATCAGGTCCATCGCCACCATCACCGGCCGCTTGCGGCGCAACTCCACCCACGGGGCGAGCGGCACCGCCACCGCCGCGCCGACCGCCAGCCCCGCCGCCGCCAGCACCGACACCTCGGTCGCCCCGGCGTGCAGCACGAGTACCGCGATCAGCGGGATCGCGTCGAACGCGAGCCACGTGCCGAACGTGCTGGTCGCACAGGCCGCCCAGAGCCATCCGAACTGCCGCCCCAACGACCGCGTACCTGCCATCTCCGGCACCACCCCTCGCTCTCGTCGACCACCGCAATCACAGCGATCGGCAGGGCGGCGGATCAAACAACTGCGCTGGTGGCGAGCCACAACGAGACGTTGTGCAACTACGGTCGGGCGCCGTGGATCTCGATGCCGTGCGCACCTTCGTCGCCGTGACGGATGCCGGCCGGTTCCAGCCGGCCGCCGACGAGCTGGCGATCACCCAGCAGGCCGTCTCCAAGCGCATCGCGACGCTCGAGAAGAACCTCGGTGTGCGCCTGCTGCGCCGCACCGCGCGGGGAGCCCGGCTCACCGCTGACGGGGAGGCGTTCCTGCCGCACGCCCGCGATCTCCTCCACGCCGCGGAGAGGGCGGCCGCCTCCGTCCGGCCCGGCGGCCGCGCGCTACGCGTCGACGTGATCACCACCCGGAGCGCGCCCGCACGGCTGCTGCGCGAGTTCCACCGCTCCCATCACAGGGCCGAGCTCGACGTCGTGACGCACCTCCGCGACGCCGACGCGGCGATCGCCGCCGTCCGATCCGGCACGATCGACGCGTCCTTCCGCGCCGTCACCATGCCCACGCGGAAGCTCCCCGCCGGCATCGAGGCCGTCCGCGTCTTCGACGAACCCCTCCAGCTCCTCACCGGACCGGCCCACGAGCTCGCCGCCGCCCGCGCCGTCACACCGGCCCAGCTCGCCGGGCACAGGATCTGGATGCCCGGAATCCTCACCGGGTCGGAGTGGGCCGCCTACTACGACGAGCTCGCCGCCGAGTTCGGGCTCACCATCGACCCTGTCGGCCCCAACTTCGGCACCGACGCCCTCCTGGAGGCGATCGCCGGCTCTTCGGCACTGGCGACCTTCGTCAGCGAGGAGATCCGGCTCGTCTGGCCCGCCGACTACGACCTGCGTCGCATCGCCGTGCACGATCCGGCACCGGTCTACCCGCACTCCCTGATCTGGCGCAGTGACAACCCGCATCCCGCACTTTCCGCACTGCGCACCCACCTGGGCTCCGTCCAGCCCTGCCACAGCCAGGCCGGGAGCTGGACACCGACCTGGGCATCGCGCTCGACATCACGGCGCCGACCGAGCCCATGACGTGAGCTGCCGGCTCTCGTTCGCTCGAGCTTCCAGCGAACGGGACGGGCCGGTCGTTTCTCAGCCGCCGGCGGGCACGAGTTCGAGCTCGGGTAGTTCGCGTGCGTCCTGCCCGGCGTCGCCGCCGAGCAGTTGGCTGACAGTGGAGTGCAGGACGGCGGTCAGGACGGCGTGCATCCGCTGCGGGGCAATGGAGCCGGTGCCGGAGAGCCCGCCGAGGGGTGGGGCGACGAAGTAGTGGACCGGGTCGCCGAAGGCGTTGTGCCCGGCTCCGGTGATGGTCGCGATCGTGCTCGGTGGCGCCGCCGTCCGTCGCCGGCTCAACCAGTCGACGTATCCGGGGGACTGACCCTGTTCGGTGCAGGGTGTGACGGCGGCGCAGCTGTGGTCCGAGGCCAGGAGCAGCGCGGGTCTCGTCGGCGCGCCGGCGGGAAGGGCGGGTTGCGGCCCGTCCATGTTGATCGATCCGGCGCACCGGGGGGCGAGCTCGCAGGCCAGGACGGCCGCGCCGCCGCCGAGGGAATGGCCGCCGAACACCGTTCGGTCCGTGTCGAGGCTCCCGGCAAGGGTCCCGTCGGTTGCCGCGACCAGGGTGTCGTGCAGGGCCACCATGTCCGCGGCCTCCTGCTGGAGCAGCAGGTCGATCTCGGCGGGGGTCGGCGGCGTGGACGAGGCCGCAGTCGTGCGGGGGTGCCCGTCGACGACTCGCGCCGGTGTGGTCGGCGGAACGAGGACCGCCACGACGACGCCGCGGCTGGCGAGCTCCTCGCCCAGGGTGCTGTACATCCACGGCGCGTTCTCGTATCCGGGGGCGAGCACGACGACGGGGTGCCGACCGGATGCGGGAGCGGCATCACGACGTGCCCACGACCGGACCGCGTCGACGTCCTGCAGGAGCCAGCCGAGGCCGACGGCGGGCGGCAACGAGCCCGGGCCGAACCAGCCATCCGGCACGTACTCGGCGGGTGGGGCGGTGTCGGCCGATCGGGAGTCGGCCGGATACCAGACCCAGGTTGCCCGGCGAGCCCCGTCCTCGGTTCCGCCGCCGGCGGCGACGGTGGTGATGGTGCGTCCCACCGGGTGCGGACCGGTCGGTGCGGGCAGCATCAGGGTTCGCGACCGCAGCACTCCGACCACGACCAGATATCCGAGCAGCAGCGCAACGATCACCAGCGCCGTGACGCCAACCCCGCTGCGGAGCCGGCGCCGCCGCACCGTCGCACCGACGGCCGCCCCGGTCACCGCGGCGGCCCGAGAATGGCCGTGATGTGGTCGACGTCATGGGTGCTGATCAGGAGCTCGTCGTAGCCCAGCTGCTCGGCGGTCGCGTCGTCGACCGTCAGTCGCAGGGCCGGGACCCACCTGCGGACGCTGACGAACCGGCTCGTCCGGGTGCCGACGCCCCAGCGACCCAGCTTGAGAACTCCGGTGATGAGGAGGCCGGCGCGCCCACCCGGGGTCGCGGCCCGGCGCGTCGGCTGATCGACCCGCTCACTGGCTTGCACCGCGCTCCGCGGGACCACGATCCGCGTGCGCCCTCCGGCGAACGGCCGCTCCCACCTCGACAGCGTGACGTTCACCGCCTGCTGGTCGACCTGAACCGCCGCCATGCCGCCTCCTGACCTAAGTTGTTACCAACGACAGCATTATTACCAGAAATGGAAATGAAGGTCCAGGCTGATGCCGTCCAAGCCCTCGCTCGTGGATCTGCTGCACCACCCCGTCCGGTGGCGCATCACGCAGGCGCTGATCAACCGCTCGCTGACGACCGCCGAGCTCGCCGAACTGCTACCCGACGTGCCGACGACGACGCTCTACCGCCACGTCGCGGTCCTGGTGAAGGCCGGCGTTCTGGTGGTGGCCGAGACGCGGCAGGTGCGGGGCACGGTCGAGCGCACCTACGAGCTCAACACCGCCGCCGGTGACCCCGGTGACGACACCGTCGACCCCGACCGGCTGCGGACGATGTTCACCGTCTTCGTCGCCGGGCTGGCCGGCGACCTCGACCGCTATCTCGAGCGCGACCACATCGACCCGGCCCGTGACGGTGTCGCGTTCCGGCAGGCCGCGATCTGGCTCTCCGACGAGGAGTTCGAGCAGTTCATGGTGCAGTTCCAGAAGCTGCTCGCAAGCGTCGCCGACCACCGGTCCGCACCGGGCAGAACCCGGCGCATCCTGTCGACGGTCCTGATCCCCGACGGGTGACCGAGCCGGGCTTCCACGATGACTCCGGGCCGGCGTCGTGGTCTTCATGTCGACAGCACGAGCTGGCGCCTCACGGAACAGGACCGATGCATGCCCGAGTCCACCTCCCGCATCAGCGGCATCCGCACCATCGGCGTTCCGGTCACCGACCAGGACAAGGCCGTCGACTTCTACGTCGGCACGCTCGGGTTCGAGAAGCGGATGGACATGCCGCTTCCGCAGCTCGGCTCCCGCTGGATCGAGGTCGCCCCGGCCGGGGCGGCGGTATCCCTCGCGCTCGTCCGGGCAAACGACGGCCTGCCCAGTGGCGGCGAGAGCGGCGTCCGGTTCACCACCGGCGATGCGGCCGCTCTGCACGCGGACCTGACCGCTGCCGGCGTGGAGGTCGGTGAGCTCCTGAACTGGCCCGGCGTCCCACCGATGTTCACCTTCCGTGACCAGGACGGCAACGGCCTCGAGATCGTTCAGGACCCCGCCGACCAGTAGCCGGCTCGCCGTCGTCCTGGCCGACGGGGTCAGCGCACGGCGGCGACCACCAGCAGTGCGATGCCCACGACCGCGGCGGCGAGCCCCACCCACATCAGGATCCGTTGCGTCCGCTGGGCGGAGCTGCGCAGCTCCGCCTCGCTGCGGGTGGAGATGACGAACATGCCGCCGTCGGCGGGCTTGCCGACCGTCAACTCGCCGTTGCGGTCGTTCGCCTCGCCCAGTACGTAGAGCCGGGTGCCGGGGCGGACGACCCACTCCTCGTACTCGTAACCGATGGTGTCGTTCCCGCGGTTGCCGAAAGTGAGACCGCCGATCGAGAGACTGAAGGTGCTGGCGGCCTGGGCCGCCGGCTCGAAACGCTCGACCACTCGCTCGGCGTGGTCGATCGCCAGAGTGCCCGGCTCGATCAGCACACTTCCGGTTTCGTCCGTCAGCCGGAACGGCTGCGAGCTGGACAGTTTCGCCACCGATTCCTTTCGCTCCGAGCGGCTGGTGCGGCCCTCGGAATCGGTGGTGGTGTACCAGTAACGGCGCTGGACCTCGTACCGGAACCAAACGCACGACAGCCCGGCCAGCTCGGACGTCAACTCGCCGACGGGCCCGATCGCCGCTGCGCCGGTCACCTCGGCGATCCGCTTGAACCCCCCGCCCCCGAGCTGGTGCACGGTGGCCCGCTCACCGGCCAGTTCGGCCACGGTGGACGTCTCGGTGCCCAGCATTGCCTGCCAGCGCCGCCTGCCGCGCAATGCGAAGCCGACCGCAACGGCCGCTCCCACCAGAAGAACGACGCCGATGATTGCGAGAGCCACGGGCGGAGGTTACAAGGCGGCTTGCTGAGCAATCGGGGCGAGTTGATAATGCCTATCCGGTACTTTCGCACGCAAAGTTCAATTCATTATGATTTGCGTGGTTTAGGTTGTTCGGTCCGAGGGGCGACGCGACACCGCAAGATCACGCCGAGATCCGGCTGTTCGCCCTCGCCGGGGCGGATCGGGGGATCTCGTGGCGATCATGGTGCTCGACAGCAGGGTCGCAGCGGCGGCCGACGACGTACTCTGCCCACCCCTCGGTGGCAGAGCACGCCGACGTGCAGTCCCGCTTGACAGCGATCAACATGCCGCGTGCAATATATCGCATGCCGGTCCCGCAGAGCCACGGTCTCGTCGCCCGATCCCTCCTCCGGGAGAACGCGTACCGGGCCATCCGCGACGCGATCGTCGACGGCACGCTCGCGCCCGGCGAGCGGCTCAACGACGCCGACCTGGTGGAGTGGCTGGGGGTGAGCCGGACCCCGGTGCGGGAGGCGTTGGCCCGGCTGGAGCAGGCGGGGCTGGTGCAGACCAAGCCCGGCCGGTACACCATCGTCAGCCCACTGGACGTCCGTGCGGCCCGGTCCGCGCAGTCGGTGACCGCCGCCATGCACGAGCTCGCCGTGCGGGAGGCGCTGCCGAACCTGTCCGCCGTCGAGCTCGACGCGATGCGCGCGGCCAACGCCCGGTTCGCGGACGCGCTGCGACGCGGCGATGTCGACGCGGCGGTCGTGGCCGACGACGAGTTCCACGGCGTCCCGGTCGCGGCCAGTGCCAACGGTGCGATTCGCAGCGTCCTCGAGCAGTTCACCCCGCTGCTGCGGCGCGTGGAGCATCTGCGTTTCTCCTCGCTGAGCGGGCGCAGCTCGGTGGCGCAACACGATCGGATCATCGCGCTGTGCGAAGCGGGGGACGCCGACGGCGCCGCCGCGGCCGTCCGCGCCAACTGGGAGACGCTGGCGCCGCTGCTCGACACGCTGACCCCCGACGGCGACCGCCCGGCCGACGCAGCCGACGCGTCCCCGCGCTGACCACGCCGGCGCCACCGCGACCACTCACCCGAGGAGCCACATGCACATCGCCGACTTCGAGCGGTACCCGCTGCTGTTCGGCCCCAGCCCCGTCCATCGTCTGGAGCGGCTCACCGCGCACGTCGGCGGGGCCCGGATCTGGGCCAAGCGGGAGGACTGCAACAGCGGGCTCGCGTACGGGGGCAACAAGACGCGGAAGCTGGAGTACCTGGTCCCCGACGCGCTGGCGAAGGGCGCGGACACCCTCGTGAGCATCGGTGGCGTGCAGTCCAACCACACCCGTCAGGTGGCTGCCGTCGCCGCCCGGCTCGGCCTCAAGGCCGTGCTCGTCCAGGAGAGCTGGGTGGACTGGCCGGACGCGGTCAACGACAAGGTCGGCAACATCCTGCTGTCCCGCATCATGGGCGCCGACGTGCGCCTGGTCCAGGCCGGATTCGGCATCGGGTTCAAGGACAGCTGGAACCAGGCGCTGGAGGACGTCCGCGCGGCCGGAGGCACCCCGTACGCGATCCCCGCCGGAGCGTCCGACCACCCGCTCGGTGGCCTCGGGTTCGCCAACTGGGCCTACGAGGTGCAGGAGCAGGAACGCGAGCTCGGCGTCTTCTTCGACACGATCGTGGTCTGCAGCGTCACCGGCAGCACGCAGGCCGGGATGATCGCCGGCTTCGCAGGTCAGGACCGGCCCCGCCGCGTCCTCGGCATCGACGCCTCAGCCAAGCTCGCCGAGACCAGTGCCCAGGTGGAGAAGATCGCCCGCCACACGGCCGAGCTCCTCGGCCTGGGACGAGACCTGCGCGACGACGAGATGACCGTGCTGGAGGGCTGGGCAGGCGCCGAGTACGGGATCCCTGTGCCGTCCACACTTGACGCGATCCGGCTCACCGGACGGCTCGAAGGCATGATCATCGATCCCGTGTACGAGGGGAAGTCGATGGCCGGGCTCATCGACCTCGTCCGCCGGGGTGACATTCCCGAGGACTCCGACGTCCTCTATGTCCACCTCGGCGGCCAGCCGGCACTGAACGCCTACAGCGGCGCGTTTCACTAGCCGGGAGTCGGATCGGTCCTGGTCTGCCCCGAGGTCGGGATGCTGCAGAATGTCGGGGAGACCTTGATGCCGGGGCTGACGGGTCTTCGGGTGCCTGCGGTTCGGAGACACCCGTATTGCGCGGCACAGCTGGAGGCGGCACCGTGAGTGCGACGATCGCGATCGAACCGGTGTCATCTCGGGAGGATCGGTTCGGTCACCCGGCGCTGTTCTACCGCGGGCTCGACGAGTACCTGGCCGGCACCCTGCCGTTCGTCCACGACGGCTTGGCCGCGGGCGAGCCGGTCGCCGTCGCCGTGCCTGCTGCTCGCCTGGAGCCGCTGCGCGGCGAGCTTGGTTCCGCTGCGGAGCGGGTGCAGTTCCTGGACATGGGCGAGGCCGGACGCAACCCCGGCCGGATCCTGCCGGGCGTGCTGCTGGCCTTCGCGGAGGAGCACGCCGGGGCTGCCCGCGTCCGCATCATCGGCGAGCCGATCTGGGCAGGCCGCAGCGCCGTGGAGTACCCGGCGTGTGTGCAGCACGAGGCCCTGATCAACCTGGCGTTCGCGGGCCGACCCGCCACCATCCTGTGCCCGTACGACGCCGTGGGTCTGTCCGCCGAGGTGCTGGCCGACGCCGAGGCCACGCACCCGGTGGTGGTGGACGCCCGCGGCTCCCGGGTCAGCGCGGCCTACGCGGCCGACCGCGTGCTCGCCGAGTTCAACCGCCCGTTCCCGGAGCCGGAGCAGCATCGGCCGTTGCTGGTCGACGCCACGGTGCTGGCCCGGGCCCGGCGTCTCGCCGAGGCGGCGGCCATCGACGCCGGTCTCGACGAGGACCGCGTCGCCGACGTCGAGATGGTGGCCAACGAACTGGTCACCAACAGCGTCGAGCACGCCGGCGGCACGGGAGCGCTCCGCATCTGGACCGAGGATGCGCTTCTCGTCGTCGAGGTCCGCGACTCGGGGCAGTTGCTCGACCCCCTCGTCGGCAGGCGCCGGCCCGACCCGCTGCAGCGCCGCGGGCGGGGGCTGTTCGTGGTCAACCAGCTCGCTGATCTCGTCCGCCTCCACACCGCGGTCGACGGCACGACCGTCCGGGCCTACTTCCGGCTTCCATGATCACGGTGCACCTGGTCGTTCCCGATCATGAACGGGTGCACGTTCGCGGCTGACGGGACCGGAACGGGCATGCGTCATGATGTGCGGGTGCCGAGATCACCGATTCTCGATGTCCCGATCGCCGAGGACCCCATCCGGCTCGGCCAGTTCCTCAAGCTCGCCGGTCTCGCCGAGGACGGCGGGCACGCCAAGGCGCTGCTGGAGGCCGAGGAGGTGCTGGTGAACGGCCGGGTGGAGACGCGAAGGGGCGCACAGCTGCGGGCCGGGGACGTCGTTGCGGTGGACGACCGGCGAGCCCGGCCGGTCACGCCCGGCTGAGCCGCTCGTCGGCCCGGCGCCGAATCTCGTGAGACCGGCGCCGGCCGTGGTGGGTCTGCTCAGTAGCCGACGTAGTCGCCGGAGCTGTTGCTGCGGCCGCCGGCCTTGAGGGTGGAGACCCCGTACTGCGCGATCATGTACCGCACGCCCGCGGTGATGTTGGCGACCGGGTCGGTGATGGACCGGCCGGCCAGCGAGGGGTGCACGTAGGCGCGGAAGGTGGACGGGATCGTCTGCATGAGGCCCTGCGACGGGGTGCCCCGGCGGGCGTTGCTGTCCCAGGTGTTGATCGCGCGGGGGTTGCCGCCGGACTCGGACATGATGATCTTCTTGAGTCCGGAGGCGTAGGACTGCGGCAGATCCATGATCTGCAGGGCCTCGGCGATCCAGCCGTCCAGACCGCCGCGCTTGATCAGGGCGTCGATCCGGTCGTTCTCGGCCTGTTCACGCGCCTGCTTGGCGTGCAGCTCGGCCAGCTCCGCGGCCAGGGAGGCCGCCTTGTCGAGCCGGGCCAGCTGCTCGTCCTGGCCGTCGGTCGTCTCGGTCGTGTAGCTCACCGGGAGCAGGGTGGCGGCGGCACCGGAGTAGAGCGGCGAGCTGCTCGCCGCGAGCTCGGTATCGAGCTCGTCGGCGGCGGCGGTCGGGGTGCTGCCGCCGGGGTTGGGGACGAGAGCGGTGAACGTGCCGGTGGCCACCGCGCCGACGGCGGCAGCTGTGGCGAGAACGGTCGTGCGGAGTGCCGGTCCGGAGTGCGCCGGCGCCGAAGCCGTCTTGTGTCGCGCGGATGCGGGGTCGAAAGTCCACTGTGCGCGACGACCACGGGGGGAGCGGTGTCCTGCCAACGAGAGCCCTTTCAGCGCGGGGGAGCGAGCCGTTCACGAGCAACCGGTCGGGGGTCCGGCGAGCCGGGTGGGGAGTCCCGGCTCGGTTGCGCTCATGATCGGATCGTGACGCTGGCGTGACTGTATTGGCGGGCGTCGGTGGCGAGCAAGGCGAGGGGTGCCCGGTCACCGCACCCCGCCTGCCGCTCGGCTCCAAAGGGCTTCAGGCATGAATATCTGCCGCATCCGATGAACGTTCACTCCGCGCGGTGAACGGTTCTGATCGGGAGAAGAAGGCACGAGTCGCCGAATTCGTGCCAGAGGTAGCCGCGGTCGACGGCAGCGGCGTACGCCCGCCCGACGAGCGCCGTCCCCGCCACGGCCTCGAGAAGCAACAGGTGGGACGCCGTCGGCTCGTGCCATCCCGTCACGAGCCCGTCGACCACGCGCGCCGGACGGTCCGGGCCGAGCACGAGGTGGGTCCAGCCGGCTCCCGGCCGCACCAGACCCCCCGGATCGGCCACCGTCTCCAGCGCTCGCGTGACCGTGGTGCCGACCGCGACCACCCGCCCGCCGGCGGCTCTGGTGGCGTTCACGAGGTCGGCCGTGGCGGTGGGTACCCGGTAGCGCTCGGGGAGCGGCACCTCGCCGGCCTCGAGCGACGACACCCCCGTGTGCAGCACCAGCTCCGCGACGCCGACGCCGCGCCTGCGCAGACCGGCCAGCACCTCGGGGGTGAACGGGCGGGCGGCACTGGGCATCTCGGCGCTGGCGAACTCCGGGCCCGGGGTGGCGAAGACCGTCCGGTACGCGTCGAGTGGCCAGTCCCCCCGGAGGTAGGAGTACCGGATCGGCCGGCCCACCTCGGCCAGCCATGCCCGCAGCCCGCCTGCCACCGCTATCCGGGCGCGCCACAGCCTGCTCCCGGTGCTCACCCGGGGGTCCGGGTGCCCGGCCATCAGCGTGGCCACCACGCCGCCGGGCAGCCGGATCGATTCGCCGGCGCGGCCGTCGAGGACCCGCCGTCCGTCCGGGGTCCGCAGCTCGACGACGAACAGCTCGTCGGGTGCGGGACCGGAGACGTGCAGGGTGACGGGTGGCGCGTCGGCCGCCGGCGCGTCCGGCCGGTGCCCGTCCACGGCGGCGGGCTCGGTGTCGGAGGTGTTGACGACCACGAGGTCGCCACGGCGCAGCGCCGAGGGCAGGTTGCGGAAGGTCGTGTGCCGCAGCGGCCCGTGGCCCCGGGCCACCAGGAGCCGCACGCCGTCCCTGGGCACCCCCCGGACCTCGGGTGGCTCGGCGGCGGAGAGCTCGGCCGGCACCGTGAACGTCGTGGCCGCGGCAGCCCTCACGTCGTGCTCCCGGCCGGCTGGGCCGTCGCACCGGCACCGGGCGTCGGCGCACCGTCGGAGAGGTCCGCAGCGCGGTACCGGCCGCTCTCCGGCCGCCTGTCGAGCAGGCGCAGGAGCGCCGGGGTGACCGACTCCGGCTCCGGGCGGTCGGAGATGTCCTCGCCCGGGAAGGCCCGCTGGTGCATCGCCGTGCGCATGTCGCCCGGGTCGAAGGCGTACACCCGCAGTGCGGGCTCCTCGACGGCGAGCACCGCGGCCAGCTGGTCGAGCGCAGCCTTCGAGGAGCCGTAACCGCCCCAGCCCGGGTAGGCCTCGACGGCGGCGTCGGAGCTGAGGGTGATCACGGTGCCCGTTGCCGAGGCGCGCAGCAGGGGCAGTGCGAGCTGGGTGAGCGCGAGTGGGGCCAGCACCGTGGTCTCGAGCACTCCGCGCAGGGCGTCGAGCGGGTAGCGCCCGAGTACGGGCAGCGGGGACGGGCCGAGCTCGCCGGCGTTGTGCACGAGCAGGTCCAGCCGTCCGGCTGCGCTGACGAGCTCCTTCCGGAACCGCGGATCGGTGACGTCGCCGGGCAGGGCGACCACGCCGGGCAGGCCCGCGGTGGCGGCCCGCAGCCTCCCGCCGTCGCGAGCGCAGGCGAACACGGTGGTGCCGCGAGCAGCGAGGGCGGCGGTGAGGGCGAGCCCGAACCCCTGCCCGGCACCGGTGACGATGGCGGTCATATCGGTCATGCGACTACCGTGCGACCTGAATTCAGCTTCAGGTCAAGGGGGACGCGGATGGAGACGACCGACCTGCTCACCATCGGAGAGGTGGCGCACCGGAGCGGCTTTCCGCCGTCGGCGCTGCGGTACTACGAGCGGGAGGGGCTCCTGCGCACCACCCGCACCTCCGGTGGTCAGCGGCGGTACGAACGCTCGGTGCTGCGCAGGCTCGCGTTCATCCGGGCGGCGCGCACCATCGGCGTCGGTCTGGACGAGGTGCGCCAAGGCCTCGACCAGCTCCCGGACGGCCGGACCCCGACCAAGTCGGACTGGTCACGGCTGTCGCGGTCGTGGCGAGGGCGTCTCGACGAGCAGATCCAGGCGCTCGTCGCACTGCGGGACGGACTCGACTCGTGCATCGGCTGCGGGTGTCTCTCCCTGCAGCGCTGCCGCCTCTACAACCCCGGCGACCAGGTGTCGGAGTTCGGCCCCGGCGCGAGGCTGCTGCCACCGATGCTGCGGCGCACCCCGGCAGAGGGTGTCTGAGCAGCCCTGCCGGGGCGCGCGGGCTACGAGGAGAGCAGCCGCGGGCGGGCGGACCAGCGCGCGGGCAGGGAGCGGTCGACCCAGGCGTGGAGCTCCTCGGCGGGCGGCCGGGTGCTGATCGCCGACTGCTCGTGCTCGGCCAGGAAGGCGGTGGTGCGCTCCTCCCAGCCGACGCCCAGGCAGGGCACGCCGGTGGACACGGCGAAGATCAGCGCGTGGATGCGCAGGCCGAACAGCGCGTCGGCCTCACTCACCACCGCCTTGGCCAGCGCCGGCGGCAGCTGCGGGCCGAGCACCGGGACCGGCCGTCCGAGCCGCTCGCCGAGCTCCTGGATCAGCACCTCGTCGCGCCGGGCGAGTCCGAGCCCGTAGTCGGCGTGGGTGCTGATGGCCAGCCCTGCGACGGCGCCGCCCCGCTCGATCCAGCGGCGCGCGAGCGTCTCGGCGGCGTCCTGCAGGCAGTCGACGAGGATCGGGTTGGGCAGTGCCTTGGGTGCGACGAGCAGCAGCGGCACCGCCGGGTCGACGCCGGCGGCCGCGAGTGCGCGCCGGGCGTCGGCGTCGGGGGCGGGCGTGAGCCCCATCGCGAGGTCGCCCACGACCGGCGCCACGATCGCCTTGCCCAGCGTGGCTGCGGACACCTCGTCGCGCACGGTGATGCGGCCGGGCTTGCGGACCGAGCGGCGCAGCAGGTCGAGCACCCGCTCCGGGGTGCCCGGGTAGACGCCGATCGCGACGTAGGCGATGTCGCGGCCGCGGGCCGTGGCGGCCCAGACGATCGCCGGGAGCGCCTTGACCAGGGACGACGCGCCGGTGCCGAAGAGGCCGCCGCCCACCACCGCGATGCCGTCGCACCACTTGAGCGCCTTCGTGAAGGGGATGCCCTCCATCGCCACCGCGGGGACCCGGTGCAGGGCCTCGACCATCCGCGGGTTGCGCGACACCACGCGCACCTCGGTGTCGTCGGGGAGCTCCTGCAAGGTGCGGGCGAGCATCGCCTCGTCGCCGGTGTTGCCGTTGCCGAAGTTCCCGATGATCAGGACGCGGGTGGCGCGGGGCGTGGTGGCGCCACGGCTCTCCTCGGCAGCGTGGCGCCTGCCGAGATCGGCAAGCTGCTGGCGGATGAGGCTGGTGCGGGGATCCGTCATCGAGTTCCTCGGGTCGGCGCAACTCTCCGTGACCATCGACCTGAGTTGCGGGGAGCTGCATGGCCGCGGTCACTCGTTCGACGCAGCCTACGACGTCTCCGGGACTGCTCGGTCGGGGTGTTCGCCGAACGGCCCCTGTGACGCGGTCGCCGACCGGCGTCCCACCGACTGCTCTACCCATATGATCGTATGATGATCTACGAGATCCGCGAGTACACCACCGTCCCGGGACGCCTGCCTGCGCTGGTCAAGCGCTTCAACGACCACACGCTCGGCTACTTCGGCAAGCACGGCATGGAGGTGGTCTTCCTGTCCGTCACCGAGCTCGGCGAGAACTCCAACAACGAGCTGGTCTACGTGCTGCAGTTCGACTCCTACGACGACATGGCGTCGAAGTGGGCGGCGTTCCAGGCCGACGCCGGGTGGCGCGAGGCACGCAGCGCGAGCGAGGCCGACGGCCCGATAGTGGCGAAGATCAGCAGGCGCGTGCTCAGCACCGCGCCGTTCGCCCCTGCGGGGTCGTGAACTTCGCCTATCGGTCAGGCGCAGATGGGTGCGGATGTCGATCCGATGAGCGAGGGTTGAGGACGTGTCTGCATCCGTGGAGCGCTGGCTCACCCTCGAGGGACTCGACAACGTCCGGGACGTCGGCGGCTTGCCGCTGCGTTCCGGCGGCAGCACGCGGCCGGGCATCCTGCTCCGCAGCGCCTCGCTGCACTACTGCACCCCGGCCGACGTCGACCATCTGATCGACGTGATCGGGCTGAAGCTGGTGCTGGACCTGCGCACGCCCCGGGAGATCGACCGCGACGGGCCCACCGCCGTCGCCCGCGCGGGGGTCGAGACGGTGGCGCTCGACTTCCTCCCCGACGGTGGCCGGACGCTTCCCGAGACCGACGACGACACCGACCCGATGGTGCGCAACTACCTCGGTTACCTGTCCGACCGTGGGGAGAACGTCGTCGCCGCGGTGCGGCTGCTGGCCGCACCGGACGCCGGGCCGACGCTGGTGCACTGCGCGGCGGGCAAGGACCGCACCGGGACGCTCGTGGCGCTGGTGCTCGACGCGGTCGGCGTCGAGCGTGATGCGGTGGTGGCCGACTACGCGCTCTCCGCCGAGCAGGTGGAGGCGTTGTTCCGCCGCTGGACCACGGCGTCGGGTGAGCCGATGCCCGACGACATCTCCCGGCACCTCCCGCGGGCCGAGGTGATGACCACGGTGCTCGACCACCTCGACGCGGAGTTCGGGGAGAACGGCGCGGGCGGGGCGGCCGGGTGGCTGCTGGCCAACGGCCTGGACGAGGAGTCGTTGGCGCGCTTGCGCGCCCGGTTCACGGCCGAGTAGCGCCCCGCTCGGCAGGCGACTCGCGGGGTGGAACCGGGCGACTCGCGGGCGAGATTCGGGCGACTCGCGGGGTGGGATCGGGCGACTCGCGGGTGGCCGCGGGTGGCTCGTGGGTCAGGGGAGCTCTTCGATCGTCACGGTGGTGTCGAGCTTGCGCAGGGCGGCGGGTTCGCCCGTGACCGCCGGCCAGCCCCGGCGACGGGCGCTGGCGGCCACCTGACCGGCGACGATGTCGTCCTGCCCGGACGCGGCCAGCAGCAGCCCGGACTCCAGCGCGGAGGCCGGGCCGAGCTCGTCGATCACGGTGTTGGGCAGGTCCAGCAGCACCTGCAGGGCCGGGTGGTGCTCGGGTTCGAGCAGGGCCCACGCCCGGCCGAGCGCGGCGCTCGGGACGGCCAGCACGATGTTCTCCTCGACCGCGGCCCAGACCAGGGCACGCACGTAGACCGGCCGGCCGATGGCGAAGGCGGCCAGCGCGGTGGCGTCGAGGACGCGTCCGCCGATCATGCGGCGCCCGCCGGGGCGCCGCCCGGGTGCCGGGTGGTCATCAGGCGGCGCCCGCACGGGCGTTCGTGGCCGGGCGGGGCCGGGCTGCGCGGGCGGCCGTCATCGCGGCGTCCCCAGGCTCGGGACCCATCAGACCGCGGCCGCGGGAGGTACCAGGCGCAGCGTCCGGCGCGCCTCGGCCAGCTCGGCGGGCGGGGGCGGGCCGCCGTAGAGGTCGGCGAGGGTGGCGAGGGACCGGTCACGGAGCTGGCGGGCGGAGACGGCGTCGGCGACGTACGCGGAGATGCTTCTGGCCGCCCCGCGCCGCACGGCGTTCCGAGCCTCGTCGACCAGCTCGGCCGGGAGACTCACCGTGACACGCTCAGTGCGCATGTGCGGAGCGTACCGGCCGTTGGTCTGGCGCTCACCCACCGTCAACCTCTGCCGGCGGCCGCGGGAGGACGCGCTGGTCGCCAGATCCGGCGGTTAACTCGTCGACGCCTCGATCGGCGGCCCCCTCGGGGAAGACCAGCAGGGAGTGCGGTTGACCGGCGAGGCGCTGGCCGACTACTGGGCCAAGGTCGAGGCCCGGCTCGGGCATCCGCCGCAGATCGGCCCGACCCCCGCCCAGAAGCGCCGTTTCGCCGCCGACATCAAGAAGGCGAAGAAGGCCGCCGGCCTCTGACGCGCATGCACTGACGCCTGACCGCGAGTGCCCGGAGCGGCGCAGCGGAACGGCAGCTGGCGGTGCGGGCGCGCCCGGGGCGGTGGCTTCCGGAG
>NZ_JAAXKY010000058.1 GCF_012911925.1 Pseudonocardia xinjiangensis
ATCCGACCACCGGCAGCATCTCGTCGCCGAGCTGCTCCGGATCGAGGCGGGCCTGCACGAAGCAGACCAGCCGGAAGGTGCCCTCCCAGGCGTCCTGGCCTGCGGGATCGTGCAGAAGGATCAACCTGCCCGAGGTATCCGGTTCGTCCAGTTCCTCCCCCGGGCTGCGGCCGGCGTCGGCCTCGACGCTGAAGGCCCACGTGTAGGGGGCGAGCCGGGGCGGTGCATCGAGCGCGGCCACGATCAGCTCCGGTCTCGGCCGGATGGCGCGCAGCGAGGCGACCGCCTCCAGGAACTCTGGCGGTGGCGTGGTCGTTGCGGGCACGAGTGCTGACTCTAGGTCGCTCTCCGTGTTCGGGTGACGAGGCGCGCCGCGTGATCGCACGCCCGACCGTGCACGGTCGGGTGATCCATTCGGGGGGCGTGCGACGATGAGGTCATGAAGCTCGACTCCGCGAGCGGGTTCTCGCGTACCGGGCGGCGGGACCTGCGTGCCGCGCCGCTGCTCGCGGCGATGCGAGGAGAGACGCCGTCGCACATCCCGGTGTGGTTCATGCGGCAGGCCGGGCGCTCGCTGCCCGAGTACCGCGCCCTGCGCGCCGGCACGGGGATGCTGCAGTCCTGCCTGACGCCGGATCTGGCGTGCGAGATCACGCTCCAGCCGGTGCGCCGCCACGGCGTCGACGCCGCTGTCCTGTTCAGCGACATCGTCGTGCCGCTCTACATCGCGGGTGTGTCGGTCGACATCGTTGCGGGCACCGGTCCGGTGGTCGCGCGCCCCGTGCGCACGATGGCCGACGTCGAGCGCATCCCGACGCTGCACGCCGAGCAGGCCGCCCCGGTGGCCGCGGCGATCGGCCTGCTGCTGCGTGAGCTGGGCGACACCCCCCTCATCGGCTTCGCGGGCGCCCCCTTCACCCTCGCCTCCTACCTCGTGGAGGGCGGCCCCAGCCGCAACCACGAGCGCACCAAGGCCCTCATGCGGTCCGCGCCCGAGGTCTGGCACGCGCTGATGGCCCGCCTCGCCGAGTCGTGCTCGGTGTTCCTGCGCGCCCAGATCGACGCGGGCGTCGACGTCGTCCAGCTGTTCGACTCGTGGGCCGGTGCGCTCTCGGAGCGCGACTACCGCACCTACGCCCTGCCGCACTCCACCCGCGTGCTCGAGGGGCTCGCCGACACCGGCGTGCCGCGGATCCACTTCGGCGTCGGCACGGGCGAACTGCTGGGCGCCATGGCCGAGGCCGGGGCCGACGTCGTGGGCGTCGACTGGCGGATCCCGCTCGACGTCGCGGCCCGCCGGGCCGGTGGCACGCATCCGGTCCAGGGCAACCTCGACCCGGCCGTCCTCTTCGCCGACCGCGAGTCGATCGAGGCCGAGGCGCGCCGGATCGTCGACGAGGGCCGCCGTACCCCCGGGCACGTGTTCAACCTCGGCCACGGGGTGCTCCCCGAGACCGATCCGGACGTCCTCAGCCGGCTCGTCGAGCTGGTGCACAGCCTGCGGCCGTGACCGTTCGACCTGTGCCCGCGCAGCCCGCCCCGCATGTCGCCGTCGTCGGAGGCGGCGTCTCGGGGCTCGCGGCGGCGCACCGGCTGCGGGCCCGCGTCGGCCCCGCCGCCACGATCACCGTCCTCGAGCAGCGCGACCGCGTCGGTGGTGTGCTGCACACCGTCGACCTGGCCGGCGTGCCCTTCGACGTCGGCGCGGAGGCGTTCCTGGCCCGGCGCCCGGAGATGCCGCTGCTGCTGGGCGAGCTCGGTCTCGCCGGCGCGCAGGTGCACCCCACGGGGGCCACGGCCTCGCTGCGCGTGAACGGGCGCACCACCGCGCTGCCCGGCGCCACCCTGCTCGGGGTGCCGACGAGCGCCGCGCGGCTGGACGGGCTGCTCTCCGCACCGGGCCTGGCCGCCGTCGCGGCCGAGCCGGCCCGGCCGCTGCGCTGGGAGCCCGGGGCGGACACGGCGCTGGGCGGCCTGCTGCGCGAACGGTTCGGCGACGAGATCGCCGACCGGCTCGCCGACCCGCTGCTGGGCGGGGTCTACGCGGGGCGGGTCGACACGCTGGGCCTGCGGCCCACGATCCCCGCTCTCGCCGCGGCCCTCGACGCGGGAGCCCCGTCGCTCACGGCGGCGGCCGACGCGGCCACCGTGCCGCCTCCGAAGCCGCCGCCGTCGTCCGAGGGGGCGCCCGCGCGTCCCACCCCGGTGTTCGGCGCGCTGGCCGGCGGCTACCGCACGCTCCTCGACGCCCTGTCCGACGCCGCCGCTGCCGATGTCCGGCTCGGCACCACCGTCCGCGACCTGCAGCGCCGCGAGACCGGCTGGCGGCTCGTGCTCGGCCCCACCACCGCACCCGAGACGCTCGACGTGGACGCCGTGGTGCTCGCGGTCCCCGCCCCCGCCGCGGCCCGGCTGCTCGCCGCGGTGGCGCCGGTCGCGGCCCGGGCCGCCGCCGAGATCGAGCTGGCCTCCTCGGTCGTCGTCGCCCTCGCCTACCGCCCCACCGACGCCGCCGTCCTGCCGCCCACCTCCGGTGCGCTGGTCGCCACGGGGGAGCCGCTGTCGGTGAAGGCCTTCACACACTCGACGAACAAGTGGGCCCACCTGTCGCCCGACGGTCTGGTCCGGCTGCGGGCCAGCCTCGGCCGCTTCGGGGAGGCCGCCACCCTGCAGGTCGACGACGCCGGGCTCGTCCACCGCGCCCGGGCCGACCTCGCGGCGCTCACCGGCATCACCGCCGAGCCCGTCGCGGCCCACGTCCAGCGCTGGGGCGGCGGCCTGCCGCAGTACGGGGTGGGCCACCTCGACCGCGTGCGGACCATCGAGGACGGGCTCCCGGCGGGGCTCGCCGTGGCCGGTTCGGCCCTGCACGGCGTCGGGGTGCCGGCCTGTGTCGCCACGGCGCGCGCGGCCGCCGAGCGGCTCGTGGCGCATCTGACGACACAGCGGCGCGAGGCGGATGCGCCGGGCCCCCGTGGCAGGATGGGTGCATGGCCCGCCTCGACTACAACGAGCTGAACAGCACCATCCGCTACACCATGTGGTCCGTGTTCCGCGTGGAGCCGGGACGGCTGGGCGAGGACCGTACCGAGGCCGCCGGCCAGTTCACGCAGTTCCTCGACGCGCTCGCCGACAAGGGTGTGGTCGTTCGCGGCGTGTACGACCTCGCCGGGCTGCGCGCCGACGCCGACTTCATGATCTGGTGGCACGCCGACAACATCGAGGCGCTCCAGGCCGCCTACGCCGACCTGCGCCGCACCACCGCGCTCGGCCGCGCCACCGCGCCGGTCTGGAGCCAGGTGGCGCTGCACCGCCCGGCGGAGTTCAACAAGAGCCACCTCCCCGCGTTCATCGCGGGGGAGGACCCGAAGCGCTACGTCTGCGTCTACCCGTTCGTGCGCTCGCTCGAGTGGTACCTGCTGCCCGACGACGAGCGCCGCCAGATGCTCGCCGACCACGGCATGCAGGCTCGCGGCTACCCGGATGTGCGGGCCAACACCGTGCCCGCGTTCGCGCTCGGCGACTACGAGTGGATCCTCGCCTTCGAGGCCGACGAGCTCGACCGGATCGTCGACCTCATGCGGCACCTGCGCGCCACCGAGGCCCGCCGGCACGTCCGCGAGGAGGTGCCCTTCTTCACCGGGCCGCGGGTGCAGCCGGGCGAGCTCGTCGCCACCTTCCCCTGATCGGTCGGGTCAGGGGCACGGCTCGAACAGGCGGCGCGTGTCGTTCTCCGACGGCGCGCCCGCGGCGGCGTACGCGGCCGGGTCGGAGAAGCGGCAGCCGAAGGCGGGGTCCGCCACGGCCGCGCGGTCGGTCACGTCGTCCCCGCCGGGCCGCGTGCCGTCGGTCACCCACGTCACCAGGTCGTCCCAGGCCTGACCGGCCTCCGCGGGGGAGAACTCGCAGTGGCCGGTGGCCCGGACGGCCCGCTGCACGAGGAGCTCGGAACGGCCCGCGTCGGCCACCTCGGCCGCGTAGACCTGTTCCATCGAGAACGGCACGAACAGGTCACCGAGACCGTGCAGCGACAGCACCGGCACGTCGGGTGTGCCGGCCACCTGCGCGACGGGGGTGAGGTCGTCGGACTCGCGGGTGCGCGCGTCGGCCACCGGAACGCGCTGCACGGCGGCGTCGAGGTCGACGGGCTCGTCCGGCGCGTAGTCGGTGCCCTCGTTGCCCGCCACGAGCCCGGGGTCGGCGGCCACCCCGTCGACGGGGGACTCGGCCGTGTCCGGCACCCCGAGGTCGAACAGGAAGTCCTTCCAGTAGCCGAACGCGGCGTCGGCGCCGGGCCGCGGGCCGCCGGAGTCGAGGACGGTGGCGGCGCGCAGCTGCTCGGCCGCCGGCGTGCCGACGGCCGGGTTGCCCGGGGCGAGCCCCAGGCCCGCGTAGATCTTCGGGAGCACGGCGGTGGCATAGTCCGGACCCGCCGGGTACGCCGGCACCCCGGCGAGCGCACCTGCCGCGAGCTGGAAGTCGAGGAAGTAGTCGAACAGCTCGTGGTCGCCGAGCACGCCGCACATCGGCAGCGCGCCGTCGTAGGCGCCCGGGCTCTCCTCCAGTGCCCGCGCGACGACGTGCCCGCCCATCGAGACGCCCGCGAGGTACGTCCGCTCCGGGACACCCACCAGCTCGCCGAACTCGGCTGCCAGCTCCGCGGTGGAGCGCACGCCGGAGGCGATGTCGTAGCCGTTGCGGTCGTACGACGACGACGCCCACGCGTACCCCTGCGCGACGAACCGCTCGCGCAGCCCGTACGGCGGCGCGTCGACGGTGAGCTCGGGGCCGTTGCCGCGGAAGCCGTGCGCCCACAGCACGAGGTCGCCGTTCCACTGCGGCGGCACCTCGACGGCGTACCCCGCGTTCCGGTGGACGCCGGTGAGCACCCTGGTCTCGCCGCCGCCCGCCGGAAGCGGGGCGAGCTCGGGGAGCACGATGGTGTAGCCGGGCCGGGCCCGGCTCTCGTCCGGCGGTTCGGCCGGCGCTGCCGCTCCCGTCGAGGCACTGCACCCGATGAGGCCGGCCAGCAGGATCAGCAGCGGACGGGGACGCGGCATCGAGAACCTCCGGCGACGTCGACAGGGTCGATCATCATCCCTACCGGTCGCGCGCGCCGGAAGCCAGAGGTCGGCGGATTATCGGGCGTCGGGTTCCAGGCGCAGCGAGATCGAGTTGATGCAGTAGCGCAGGTCGGTGGGCGTGCCGTAGCCCTCGCCCTCGAAGACGTGCCCGAGGTGGCTGTGGCAGGTGGCGCAGACCACCTCGACGCGCTTCATGCCCAGGCTGACGTCGGTGCGCTCGATGACGGCGTCGCCCGCCAGCGGGGTGAAGAAGGACGGCCACCCGCAGTGCGACTCGAACTTGGTGTCGGAGCGGAACAGCTCGGCCCCGCAGGCGCGGCAGGAGTAGACGCCCGAGGTCTTCGTGTCGGTGTACTCCCCGGTGAACGCGCGCTCGGTGGCCGCCTTGCGCAGCACCTGGTACTCGGCGGGGGTGAGCTGCTCGCGCCACTCGGCGTCGGACTTGACGACCTTCGGCTCGGGCTCGGTGAGCTGGTGGTCAGCGTGGACGGGATCCATGCGTTCCAGAGTATGTCCGGATCCCGCCACCGTGCAGATCCACTCATGACGGGGTCATTACGGCGGCTCTACAGCCAGGTGACCAGCACGAACGTCAGCACGTCCCACACCAGGTGCGCCGCCACGGCGAGCAGCAGCAGCACCACCAGCACCGCGGCCCAGCGCCGCTCGCCCTCGGCGCGGTTGGCGCAGTCGGCGAAGTCGCTCACGCCGTGGAGGTAGCCCTCCACCGTGAACGCGGGCCGGTTGTTCTGCATGCGGTCGAGGTGGGCGGCGAACGCCTGTGCCTCGGGGTCGTCGGGGTCCATACCGACCAGCTCGCCGTCGAACTGCCGTGACCGGGTCGAGCGGTCCGGCTCGTGAAGTTCGGGCATCCGCCGAGGGTAGCCGGTAGCGTGCGCCAGCGTGGCGAGCAAGAGCGCGGTGCTGCTCACCGTCCCCGGGCCGAACGGCTCCCGAGAGGTGCGGCTGACCAGCGCGGACAGGGTGTACTTCCCGGAGCGGGGGATCACCAAGGGCGAGGTGGTGGAGTACTACCGCGCCGTGGCCGAACCACTGCTGGGGGTGCTGCGCGAGCGCCCCACCAACCTCAAGCGCTACCCCGACGGCGTCGACGGTGAGCCGTTCTACTCCAAGCGGCTCCCGAAGGGCGCCCCGGACTACGTGGAGACGGCGCGGGTGACGTTCCCCAGCGGCCGCGTCGCCGACTCCCTGTGCCCCACCGAGCCCGCGGTGCTGCTGTGGGCGGCGAACATGGGCACCTTCGACTTCCACCCGTGGCCCGTGCGCCGCGCCGACACCGACCACCCCGACGAGCTCCGCATCGACCTCGACCCCCAGCCGGGCACCGGCTTCGCCGACGCGAAGGAGGTGGCGGCGGTGCTGCACGGGGTGCTCGACGAGGCAGGCCTCGTCGGCTGGCCCAAGACCTCGGGCGGCCGTGGCCTGCACGTGTTCTGCCGGATCCGGCCCGAGTGGGACTTCATCGACGTCCGCCACGCCGTGATCGCGGTCGCCCGCCGGGTGGCGGAGCGGCTGCCGGAGAAGGCCACCGTCGACTGGTGGAAGGAGGAGCGCGGGGAGCGCGTGTTCCTCGACTTCAACCAGGCCGCGCGCGACCGCACGGTCGCGTCGGCGTGGTCGGTGCGGGGGCGGCCGCGGGCCACGGTGTCGATGCCGCTCACCTGGGAGACGCTGCCGGACGTCGAGCCGGAGGACTTCGACGTGCGGACCGTGCCCGGCCTCCTCGCCGAACGCGGCGACCCCCACGCCGGGATGGACGAGGCCGTCGGCGGGATCGAGACCGCGCTGGACTGGTACGCCGCCGACGAGCGCGACCGAGGGCTGGGGGAGATGCCCTACCCGCCCGAGTACCCGAAGATGCCGGGCGAGCCGATGCGGGTGCAGCCCTCCCGGGCACGGTCCACCGACGCGTGACCCGCCGACGGCGGGTCACGACGCCGAGGCCGCCTGCGTGGTGCCGGCCGGCGCGGCGCGGCGTTCCTTCGGGCCGAACAGCATGAGCAGCGCACCGGCGGCGGCCAGCACGCTCATGAGGACGAAGCCGCTGGTGTACGTGCCGGTGCCGGAGACGATGAGTCCCATGATGATCGGCGCCACGATCCCGGACAGCGCGAAGGCGGCGTCGGTGAACCCGGCGGCGCTGGCCGGCTGGGCGGGCTCGGCGTCGATCGAGGCGACCCACCAGATCCCGCCGGTGACGAACCCGAGCCCGACGCCGAGCGAGATGAACACCAGCGCGACGGTGAGGGTGGGATGGAGGATGATCGGGACGAGTGAGCAGGCCGACAGCAGCAGCGCGACGCCCATGATCGTGAAGCGGCTGCGGATGCTCTGCGTGCGGGCGTAGAAGCGGTCGACGACGAACCCTCCCACCAGCGCGCCGACCACGCCCGCGGCCCACGGGGCCACCGAGAAGGCGCCCACGGCCGTGATGCTGAGCCCGAAGGTCGAGAGGTACTGCGGCAGCCAGTAGAGGAAGCCCCAGAACATGAAGCCCCAGGCGAAGTAGCCGGCGGCGACGATCCACAGGTTGCGGTTGGTGAGCAGGGCCCTCCAGTCGACGCGACTGCGGCTCGCCGCCTCCTCGGGCACCCGGCCCGCAGTGATGTGGGCCAGTTCGCGGTCGCCGACGTGGCGGGACTCCTCGGGGGCGTTCGCGAGCAGGCCGATCGCGGCGACCGCCCAGGCGACCCCGAGCACGGCCATCAGCCAGAAGGTGCCGCGCCAGCCGATCAGGGCGATCAGCTGGGTGAGCAGCGGACCGGCGATGAGCAGGCTGCCGGAGACCGCGACGCCGCCGATGAGCGCCAGGGCGAACCCCCGCTCGACCGACGGCAGCCAGCGGCTGACGATCCGGGTCGCGGCGGGGAAGGCCGGTGCCTCGCCTGCGCCGAGGAGGATCCGCAGGAGCAGCAGCCCGGCGAACCCTCCGGCCACCGGGATGAGCGCCACGGAGATCGAGAAGATCGTGATCGCCACCAGGAGCACGCGGCGCGGGCCGAAGCGGTCGACCAGCGGGCCGGACAGGAAGGCGAACACCATGTAGCCGACCGCGAAGGCGCTGCTGATGACGCCGTACTGGGCCGTGGTGATCCCGAACTCCCGCTCCAACGGCGCGACGGCGAACGAGATCGCGCTGCGGTCGATGTAGTTGATGACGATCAGCGCGACGACCAGGGCGATCGTCGCCCAGCGAAATCGGGTCCTCATTGGCGTACCTCGCTGTGTGCTGAAACGGCTCGCGTCGAGTCTGTTCCGCTGGTAGGAACACGACCATTTGTTCGGTCGAGCCTGGCATTCGGCAGCGATTCCGGTCAATGCGCGAAGCCCGGAATTGCTGGTCTGTACAAGGTCGTTACAAGTGTTCCGCCAAGGGGAACGCCATCACGACGCCTGGCGGAGAAGCTCCGTGACGCCGGCGACGTCGCGGCCGCTGCGCAGGTCCCAGACGGCCTGTGCGAGCTCGCGGGCCGCGTCCGGGCTCACCGACCGCTCGGCGTTGCCGGTGAACTTCACCGACAGCTCGGCGTCCGACAGCGGCCGCTGCGGCCCCCCGCGGTTGGCCAGCACCCGTTCGGTGACCGTGCGGCCGTCGGCCAGTTCGGCGGTGAGCACCGCAGGGAACTGGTGCGGGAAGATCGCGGTGGACTCCGCGTCGGCCTCGCACCGCACCAGCGCCGCGAGCGCCAGCCGGGCGGGGTCGGCCGCGGCCGCGTCGGTGAAGTCCTCGTGGAAGAGCCCGAGCCCGCCGCCGCCCAGCAGGGCCGCCGCGACGGTGTAGGGACCGCTGAACGCGGCGTGGTAGCCCGAGCGGGGCCGCGCCTTCTCCTCCGGCGGCTCGGCGATGGTGCGCAGCACGGGAGCGGGCACGCCGAGCGTCAGGCTCCGCACCGACTCCGCCGTCACTCCCGACGCCCGCAGCGCCAGCGCCGCGTCGATCCCGGCGTGGGTGAAGTGGTTGCACGGATAGGGCTTGAAGAAGATGCCGGGGGTCTCCCACTGCTCGCCGAGCCCGTCGGTGACCCGCTCGACGTGCACCCGGTCGCCGCAGAACGCCTGCAGGAACCCGAAGCGGCCTTCCAGGACGGTCGGTGGCCCGGTGAGCCCGTGGCGCGCGAGGTCGGCGGCGGCCACACCGGCGTGGGCGGCCCATCCGCAGTGCACGCGCTTGATCGTGCCCCCGGTGCGGTTGGCCTCGATGATGCCCGCGCCCATGCTCGCCGCGATGCCGATCACCGAGGTGATCGTGTCGGCGTCGAGCCGGTGCAGCATCCCGGCCGCGACGGCGGCCCCGATCGCCCCGCAGATCGCGGTGGCGTGCTGGCCGCGCTCGAAGAACACCGAGTTGCCCAGCTCCTCGTCGTAGCCCGCCATCCCGAGCCGGCAGGTCACCTCGATGCCGACGGCCGCGGCGTCGAGCATCGCCGTGCCGGACGCCCCCACCTGCTCGGCGACGGCCAGTGCGGCGGGCAGCACGGCGGAGGACGGGTGCAGCACGGAGGGCAGGTGCGTGTCGTCGAAGTCCAGGCTGTGCGCGAGGGTGCCGTTGACGAGCGCGGCCGACGGTGCCGGCAGCCGGTCGCGCGACCCGACGGCCGTGGCGACGCCCGTGCCACCCCACTCGCGCACGACGGCGTCGACGATCCGGGCGGGCTCCTCGGCGCGGGCGGCGAGACAGATGCCGAGCACGTCGACCGTGCGGCCGGCGAGATCGTCGCGCAGGAAGGCGGGCAGGCCGTCGCGGACCACGCGCTCGGCGAGCGCCCCCACCTGCTGTGCAGGGGTGGGCGTGCGCTGTGTCGATGATTCGCTCGCAAGCTCGCTCATGCCCCGACCACCGCCACCGGACGCACCGGCGACCCGGTGCCCCCGACGATCCGCAGCGGGGCCAGCACGAACAGGAACTCGGTGAGGCCCTGCTCCGCCGCATCCTCGAGGTTCAGGTGCTCGATGATGTGGATGCCGTTCTCGACCAGCAGCACCCGGTGCACGGGCAGCACCCGGTGGCCCGCTCCTGGCGCGATGTGCTCGAACGCGGTGGTGTCGGCCCCCGCCGCGACCACCCCGCGGTCGGCCAGCCAGCGTGCACCGTCCTCGGTGACGCCGGGGACGCCGCTGTCGTGGCCGACGTAGACCGTGGGGTCGGCGAAGTACCGGGCCCATCCGGTGCGCACGAGCACCACGTCGCCCCGGCCCGGTTCGGCGCCCGCCCGCTGCGCGGCTGCGGTGAGGTCGGCCGCCGTGACCGGGTGCCCGCCGTCGAGCACCTCGACGCCGTGCGTCGCCGCCACGTCGAGCAGGACCCCGCGGGTGATCATCGCCGGGATCCGCTCCGCGCCGTGCTCGGTGTGCTGCCCGCCGCGCTGAGCGGCCTCCGCGTCGACATCGCCGTGCAGGCGCCCGTCCTGGCTGACGTGGGAGAGCGCGTCGATGTGGGTGCCGACGTGGCCGCCGGTGACGATGATCTCGTTGGAGGCGGAACCGCCGTCGGGACGAACCACGTCGCCGTGCCGACGGATCAGCGTCATCCGGAACCCGGGGTGGTTCGGCGAGGTCGACATCCCCGTGACCAGCGGGTGACCGAGCTCGACGGTCCGCACGCCGCCGGCGACGGCGGCCAGCAGCGCGGCCGTGGTGGGGTGGGTGGAGGTGGTGGTCCTGCCGTTCGTCATGAGCGATCCCTCCCGGCCGTTGCAGCGGCCGGATCGTCGGGTCCGGGGGCGAGGTCGAGCAGCCAGCGCGCGCCGGCGACGACAGCGGGGTCGACGAACCGGCCGCGTTCGTCCACGAAGGCGCTCGTGCCCTGCTCGGAAGCGGCTTGCAGCGAGCCGAGCAGGGCGCGTGCCGAGTCGATCTCCGCCTGCGCCGGGGTGAACGCCCGGTGCACGGGTTCGAGCTGGGCCGGATGGATCACCGAACGGCCGAAGAAGCCCTCGTCACGGGCGGCGATGCTGTCGGCGGCGAGTCCGTCGAGGTCGGAGAGGTCGGTCCAGACCGCGGCCACCGGGCTCGGGAGCCCGGCCGCCCGGTTCGCCACGACCACCCGCTGGCGGGCCCACCGCAGCGCCGCGGGGTCGCGGACGTGCAGGTCGGCGGCCAGGTCGGCCTCGCCGAGTGACACCCCGGCGACCAGGGGGTGGCAGCGGGCCAGCAGGAACGCGTTCTCGACGCCCAGCGCCGACTCCAGCAGCAGGTGCACCGGCACGGCGAGCCGCTCGGCGAGCTCCGCGACCGCGCCGGCGTCGGCTGCCTTGGGCACGCGCACCCCGTCGGGACGGGCGCTCGCCAGCGCGTCGGTGTCGGCACGTCCCCACGGGCCGTCGAGGGTGTTCATCCGCACCCACACCGGAATGGCCCGGGGCGCCTCCAGCGCGGCGACGGCCGCGGCGCGCGCGGCGTCCTTGGCCTGCGGCGGTACCGCGTCCTCCAGGTCGAGCACCACGGCGTCGGCGGCGCCGGTCAGGGCCTTGCCCACGAGGTCGGTGCGATGGGCCGGGACGTAGAGCCAGCTGCGGGCCCGGCCGAGCGCGGTGGCCGGGGCGGTCACACCGCACCCGCCGCGCGCAGCTGCTCCAGCCGTGCGGCGTCCACGCCGTAGCGGGCGAGCACCTCGGCGGTGTGCCGGCCCAGCGGCGGGCCCGACGTCCGGACCCGGCCCGGGGTCTCCGACAGCCGGAACGGCACGTTCTGGAACCGGATCGGGCCAAGCTCGTCGTCGTCGACCGAGACGATGCTGCCCAGCGCCCGGAACTGCGGGTCCTCCAGCACGTCGGCCGCGGTGTAGATCGGGGCGACGGCGGCCTGCGCCTTCTCGAACTCGGCGATGACCTCGTCGCGGTCGCGCTGGGCGATCCAGCCGCCCACCGCCTCGTCGAGCTCGTCGGCGTGCTCGGCGCGCTGCCGGCCCGAGGCGAACCACGGCTGCGCGGCCAGGTCGGGCCGCCCGACCAGGTGCAGCACCCGCTCGGCGATCGACTGCGCGCTGGTGGAGACCGCGACCCACTGGCCGTCGGCGCAGCGGTAGGTGTTGCGCGGCGCGTTGTTGCCCGAGCGGTTGCCGGTGCGCTGCTGCAACACGCCGAGCTGGTCGTACCCGATGACCTGCGGTCCGAGCAGCGTGAGCAGCGGCTCGATGATCGCCATGTCGAGCACCTGGCCGCGGCCCGTGGAGTCACGCGCGCGCAGCGCGGTCATGATGCCGAACGCGGTGGTCAGCGCGGCGACACCGTCGGCGAGCCCGAACGGCGGCAACGTGGGCGGGCCGTCCGGCTCGCCGGTGATCGCGGCGAACCCGCTCATCGCCTCGGCGAGGGTGCCGAACCCGGGCCGGTTCGCGTACGGCCCGAACTGGCCGAAGCCGGTGACCCGCGCGAGCACGAGGCGCGGGTTCCGCGCGCTGAGCACGTCCCAGCCGACGCCCCATCGCTCCAGCGTCCCCGGCCGGAAGTTCTCGATCACGACGTCGGCGTCGGCCGCCAGCGCCCGGAAGAGCTCCTGGCCGTCGGAGGTGGAGAGGTTGAGGGTGACCGACTTCTTGTTGCGGCCGAGCATCTTCCACCACAGCCCGACACCGTCGCGCTGCACGCCGTGGGTGCGCGACGGGTCGCCGCCCCGCGGGTGCTCGATCTTGATCACCTCGGCGCCGTGGTCGCCGAGCAGGGTGGCGGCCAGCGGCCCGGCGAAGAGGGTGGCGACGTCGAGGACCCGCAGGCCCGCCAGAGCGTCGCCGGTGACTGTGTCCGGCGTCGTGATCACGTCCTTCCCGTGGCGACCGCGGGCGCGGTCGCAGTCGTGCCGGTGCCGGATCGCCTGCGGGCACCGGGAGTGGCACCGAGGCGCCTCGAGATGTGCTCGGCCACCGCGACGACGCGCGGGGCGATCAGCCCGACGAGCTCCTCGTCCATCCGGTAGCGCGGGCCGCACACCGAGATCGCGCCGACCACCTCGTCCGACAGCCCGAAGACCGGGGCCGCGACCGACGCCGCGTCGCCCTGCCGCTCGCCTGCCGAGGTGGCGAAGCCGCGGTCCCTGACCAGGGCGAGGTCGGCGGCCAGCACGTCCGGGTCGACGATCGTGGCCGGGGTGAGCTTCTCCAGCGGAGCGCCGAGGACACCGGCGAGCACCGCGGGCTCGGCGAACGCGAGCATGCACTTGCCGCTGCTGCCGGCGTGCAGCGGGAACCGGCGCCCCAGCTCCACGGACATCGTGATCTCGTGGGTGCCGGTGACCTGGTCGAGGTAGACGCGGCCGTGCGGCACGGGCGTGCTGAGGGTGGCCGTCTCGCCGAACTCGTCGCGCAGCTGCCGCAACGGGGCGAGGGCGGCGGAGCGCAGGTCGGAGTCGCGCAGCGCCCTCGCCCCCAGCGCCGCCACGGCCGGTCCGAGCCGGTACTCCCTCGTGGCCTGGTCGAGCACCACGAGCTCCCGGCCGGCCAGCGACTGCAGGATCCGGTGCACCACGGCCTTGCTCAGGCCGAGCTCGCGCGCGATCCGCGAGACACCGAGCGCCGACGGCCCCTCGGTGAACATCAACAGAACGTCGGCGACCCGCGTGGTGCTCTCGGTGCCGCCGCTCGGCTCCCCGGTCGTCACCCTTGTTCTCCCGCCCGTCCGTCGTATCGCTTGGCGGAACGAGCCTGACTCCTGCCGTTGTCGGCTGTCAAGGAGTGACACCGCAGGCATTGCCCTTCGTAGGCCTGAGCGGTAGAGATGAAGAGGCACTGCCGGACGACATCTGTTCCGATGAGCGGAACGAGGGGGGCGAATGGACGTCGACCTCGTGGTGGCCGGAGCGGGCGGCGGCCTCGCCGGCGCCCTCCGAGCGGCACAGCTCGGGATGGACGTGCTGGTGGTCGAGGCCGACGAGCACCACCTGCGCTCCAACAACACCTCGATGTCCACGGCGATGATCCCGGGCGCCGGTTCGCGCTACCAACGCGCCGCAGGCGTCGACGACTCCCCGGAGCGCTTCCTCACCGACATCGCCGCCAAGACCCGCGGGCAGGCCGATCCGCGGGTCGCCACCGCGCTCGCCACCGTCAGCGCACAGCTCGTGGAGTGGCTCGCCGACCACGTCGGGATGCCGATCGAGCTGGCAGGCGACGTGGACTATCCCGGGCACAGCGCGCGGCGGATGCACACCCTTCCCGGACGGCACGGGTCGGTGCTGCTGCAGGGCCTGGCCGACGCCGTGCGGACGCACGATCGCATCGACCTGCTCGCGCCGGCCCGCCTCGTCGCGGTGGGTATCGACCGGGCAGGGGACCGGAGCGCGGTCGTCGAGTACCCCGACGGGCGGCGCGAGGAGATCAGCGCGCGGGCCGTGCTGCTCGCCACCAACGGCTTCGGCGCCGACCCCGACCTCGTCCGCTCCCACCTCCCCGAGATCGCCGACGTCGACTACCACGGCAGCGCGCAGTCACGCGGCGACGCACTGCGGATCGGCGAGTCGCTCGGCGCGGCCACCGGCTGTCTCGACGCCTACCAGGGCCACGCCGCCGTCTCCGCCGCCGCGCGCACGCTCGTCACCTGGACGACGGTCATGCAGGGCGCGCTGGTGGTCGACCGGGAGGGCCGGCGCTTCGGCGACGAGACCGTCGGCTACTCCGAGTACGCCGCGCTGCTCGCCGCCCGGCCCGGCGGGTGCGGCTGGATCGTGCTCGACGAGCGCATCAACGAGCTCTGCCGCAGCTTCACCGACTTCCGCGACGTCGTCGACAGCGGCGCCGTGCGTACCGCCGACACCCTCGGCGAGCTCGCCGAGCGCACGGGGATGTCCGCCTCGGTCCTGACGGCCGAGGTCACCACGATCGCGGCGGTGGCGAGGGGAGAGGCGCTCGACAAGTACGGTCGTACCCACGTCGCGGCCCCCCTCGCCCCGCCGTACCACGCCGTCGAGGTCGTCCCCGCCTTGTTCCACACCCAGGGCGGCCTGCTGGTCGATCAGCACGCCCAGGTGCTCGACACCGGGGGCGCACCGCTGGGTGGGCTCTACGCGTCCGGCGGCGCGGCGGTCGGCATGTCCGGCCACGGCGCCGCCGGCTACCTGGCCGGCAACGGGCTGCTGCCCGCGCTCGGCCTCGCCCATCTCGCGGCCGACCACCTGGCCGCCACCGCATGACCAGCGACAACCCGATCCGCACACCGCCCTCGAGAGGTGACCGATGACCGACCTCATCATCCGTGACGTCCGGGTGGTCCGTCCCGGCGTCGAGGACGTCGACACCGCCGACATCGCGGTGAGCGGCGGGCGCATCACGCAGGTGGCCCCGCGCATCGAGCCCGGGCCCGGCACCACCGTGCACGACGGCCGTGGCCGCCTCGCGTTCCCCGGCGTCGTCGACGCCCACCAGCACTGGGGCATCTACAACCCGCTCGCCGACGACACGGCGTCCGAGAGCCGGGCCTGCGCGCAGGGTGGGGTCACCACGTCGCTCACCTACATGCGCACCGGCCAGTACTACCTGAACCGGGGCGGGAGCTACGCGGAGGTCTTCCCCGAGGTGCTCGCCGCGGCGCGGGGCCGCTCCTACGTCGACTACGGTTTCCACCTCGCGCCGATGCAGGCCTCCCACATCGACGAGATCCCCGCGCTGGTGGCCGAGCACGGCGTGACGTCGTTCAAGATCTTCATGTTCTACGGCAGCCACGGGCTGCACGGCCGCTCGACCGACCAGAACGCGTTCCTCATGATCCCTGAGGGGGAGCGCTACGACCTCGCGCACTTCGAGTTCGTGATGCGCGGGGTGCAGGCCGCCCGGGAGGCCCACCCTGAGCTCGCCGACCGGATCTCGCTGTCACTGCACTGCGAGACCGCCGAGATCATGACCGCCTACACGCGGATGGTCGAGCAGGCCGGTGACCTGTCCGGGCTGGAGGCCTACAGCGCGTCGCGGCCTGCGCACTCGGAAGGCCTCGCCGTCACCATCGCGTCCTACCTCGCCCACGAGACCGGCCTGCCCACGATCAACCTGCTGCACCTCTCGTCGGCGAAGGCGATGGAGGCGGCGATGCTGATGGCGGGGACGTTCCCGCACGTGGACTTCCGGCGGGAGGTGACGATCGGGCACCTGCTCGCCGACGTCACCACGGCCGACGGGATCGGCGGCAAGGTCAACCCGCCGCTGCGCCCGCGTGCCGACGTGGAGGCGCTGTGGGAGCACCTGCTCGCCGGGAACGTCAGCTGGGTGGTGTCCGACCACGCCTGCTGCAAGGAGGAGACCAAGTTCGGCGAGGACCCCTCCGACGTGTTCGCGGCGAAGTCCGGCTTCGGCGGCACGGAGTACCTGCTGCCCGGACTGGTGGGGGAGGGCCGCAAGCGCGGCCTGGCCCTGTCGCGGATCGCGGAGCTGACGGCGTGGAACCCGGCGCAGCGTTTCGGGCTGCCGACCAAGGGCGACATCGCGCCCGGGTTCGATGCCGACATCGCACTGGTCGACCCGGACACGTCCTTCGTCGTGGACCCGGCCCACTCCGAGTCGACCCAGCAGTACACCCCGTTCCGCGGGTTGGAGATCGGCTCCACGGTCACCTCGACGTTCCTGCGCGGTGAGCTCGTCTTCCACGAGGGATCCGTGCTGGGAGCCCCGACCGGGCAGTACCTGAACCGCTCGCAGACGCCCTGACCGGCCCCCACACCCGCGAGTCGCCCCTTTCCCACCCGCGAGTCGCCCGTACCGCGAGCCTGTGGCCCGGTCGTCCCGGCGACCCGCCTACCGGTCCGCCGACCCGGGCTCGGCCATCTGCCGGTGCGCGGCGGCCTTGAGCTTGTCGGGCAGCACCTTGCCGGCGACGCCCTGGGCCTTCGTGCCCACCGACCCGGCGACGATCTTCGCCTCGCCCTTCATCAGCGCCCGGAAACCCTGCTCGGCCACCTGGGCGGGGTCGTCCTTCGACGAGGCGCCCACCTTCGTGTCGTCCATGTCGGCGCGGTGGAAGAAGTCGGTCTCGGTCGGGCCCGGCATCAGTGACGTGATGGTGATACCGGTGTCCTTCAGCTCGTTCTGAAGTGCCTCCGCGAACGACTGCAGGAAGGACTTCGACGCGTTGTAGACGGCCTGGAACGACCCCGGCATCGTCGAGGCGATCGAGGAGGTGATCAGGATCCGCCCCTCGTCCCGCACGGCCATGTCCCGGAGCAGGCGCTTGGCGAGACGCACCGTCGAGGTGATGTTCAGGTCGATGATGTCGAGCTCGTCGGCCAGGTCGGTGTCGAGGAACGCGCCGCCCTGCCCGACACCCGCGTTCAGGGCCGCGGCGTCCACCGGGCGTCCGGTGGCGGTGATCGCCCTGTAGAGCTCCTCCACCCCGTCGGCGGTGCGTAGGTCGGCGCGCACCGCCCGGACGTCGGCGCCGGTGGCGCGCAGGTGCGCGGCAGCCTCGTCGATGCGGGTGTCCTCGGCGGTGACGAGGAGGTCGAAGCCGTTCTCGGCGAACTGCTTCGCCAGCTCACGGCCGATTCCGCTCGACGCGCCGGTGACGACGGCGAGGGGGCTGGTCTCGGAAGTGGTCATGGCGATCGGCTACCCCGTGAGATCCGGACTATCCCTGGTTTCCCGGACGTGGAGACGGGAACGCCTGGACCGGACGATCACGCGCACGACGAGGAGGCTCCATGCGAGCGGTCACCTGGCACGGCAAGCGCGACATCCGGGTCGACACCGTGCCCGACCCGGCGATCACGGACCCGACCGACGTGATCGTGAAGATCACCTCGACGGGGATCTGCGGATCCGACCTGCATCTGTACGAGGTGCTCGGGCCGTTCCTCGACGAGGGCGACATCCTCGGTCACGAACCGATGGGTGTGGTCGAGGAGGTGGGAGCCGAGGTCACCGCGGTGCGTCCGGGCGACCGGGTCGTGATCCCGTTCAACGTCTCCTGCGGCACGTGCTTCATGTGCGGCAACGGCCTGCACTCGCAGTGCGAGACCACCCAGGTCCGGGAGCACGGCAAGGGCGGCTCCCTGTTCGGCTACACGAAGCTGTACGGCCAGGTGCCGGGCGGCCAGGCCGAGTACCTGCGGGTCCCGTTCGGCAACACGCTGCCGATCACGGTTCCCGACGGGCCGCCGGACGACCGGTTCGTCTACCTCTCCGACGTGCTGCCCACGGCGTGGCAGGCCGTCGAGTACGCGGCGGTGCCGCCGGGTGGGTCGCTGGTGGTGCTGGGGCTCGGGCCGATCGGCGACATGGCGGCCCGGATCGCGCTCCACCGCGGCGTCGGGAAGGTGATCGGCGTCGACCTCGTCCCGGAGCGCCTGGAACGGGCCAGGGCCCGGGGCGTCACGACGCTGGACCTCACCGGCCACGGCCAGCACCTCGGCGACTACGTCCGCGAGCTGACCGGCGGACGCGGCGCGGACGCGGTGGTGGAGGCCGTCGGGATGGAGGCGCACGGCTCGCCGGTCGGGAAGCTCGCCCACCAGCTCACAGGCCTGCTGCCGGACGCCGTGGCGGCGAAGCTGATGGAGACGGCAGGCACCGACCGGCTGAGCGCGCTCCACTCGGCGGTCGACCTGGTGCGCCGCGGGGGCACGATCTCGATCAGCGGCGTGTACGGCGGGATGGCCGACCCGCTGCCGATGCTCACGATCTTCGACAAGCAGATCCAGCTGCGGATGGGCCAGGCCAACGTCCACCGCTGGGTGCCCGAGATCCTCCCGTTGCTGACCGACGGCGACCCGCTCGGCGTCGAGGACTTCGCCACCCACCGGCTGCCGCTGGACGCCGCACCCGAGGCGTACGCGATGTTCCAGGCGAAGAAGGACGGGATGGTGAAGACGCTGCTGCAGCCGGGACTCGGCTGAGAACGGGCTACCGGTGCCCCGCCGGGTCGTCGGCCGCCTCACCGCGGGGGCGGGGCACCGCCGGTGGGGGTCCCGGTGCCGGTCCGTAGCTGCCGAGCATCCGGCCCACCCGCTCGATCTCCTCGGGCGGCAGGATGTGGGGCTCCCCGAGCAGGCGCGCCTGGTGGTAGAGGCGGCAGAGCCACTCCAGGTAGATGCTGCGGGTGTAGGCCGCGGCGAGGCTGTCGCCGTAGGTGGTGGCGCCGTGGTTCTGCAGGATCACGCCGAACCGGCCCTCCATCGCGCGCACGCTGTTGTCCGCGAGCTCGACGCTGCCGTAGGTCGCGTAGGGCGCCACCCGCACCGGGCCGCCGAGCAGCGCGACCATGTAGTGCACGGCGGGCAGCTCGTCCACCAGCGTGGAGAGCGCGGTGGCGTAGAGCGGATGGGTGTGCACGACCGCGACGGCGTCCGTCTGCGCGTAGACGCTGGTGTGCATCGGGACCTCGGACGAGGGCATCAGCCCCTCCTCCACCGGGCGTCCCTCCAGGTCGACCACGCAGATCGACGCGGCCGTCAGGTTCTCGTAGGCCACACCGGTGGGCGTGATCGCGATGTGGTCGCCGGAGCGCACCGAGATGTTGCCCGACGTGCCCACCGTCAGGCCGTCGGCCTGCATGCGGCGGCAGTACTGCACGATCTCGACGCGGTGGTTCGGCAGCAGCATGTCGGACGGTCTCCCTCGGGCGGCGGTCGGACGGGCATACCCGGAATCCGGGGCGCACACGTGGTGGCCACCGTGCATACGTCAGGACGTGTGCACGGTGGCCAGGAGATGTGCACGGTGCTCGGACGGCCGGTCGTCCTGGCACAGTGAACGAGGAGTGACCCTGACAGAGGAGCGAGCGTGACCGAGCTGTCCCCCTTCCATCTGGCCGTGCCCGTCGACGACATCGGCCGTGCCCGCGAGTTCTACGGCGGTGTGCTCGGCCTGGCCGAGGGCCGCTCCGACGAACACTGGGTGGACTGGGACCTCGACGGGCACCAGTTCGTCACCCACCGGGCGCCCGGCTCGGGCCCCGTCGGGCACAGCGACGTGGACGGCCACCGGGTGCCGGTCCCGCACTTCGGGCTGGTGCTCACCGTGGAGCGGTTCCAGGACATGGCCGAGCGCCTGCGCGCGGCCGGCACGACGTTCGTCATCGAGCCGTACCTGCGGTTCGCGGGCGAGCCCGGCGAGCAGTGGACCATGTTCCTGCTCGACCCCGCGGGCAACGCGCTGGAGTTCAAGGCGTTCAAGGACCGGTCGCAGCTGTTCGTGAAGTAGCCGGAGATCTTCCGGGCTGCGGGAGGCCCGGTGATGGGTAGTGTCGGCCGTCATGAGCGACACCGCCTTCTGGCACCCGTTCGCCGCGATGGGCGCGGTACGCACCGCCGAGTTCGTGGTCACCCGCGGCGAGGACGTCTGGCTCTGGGACGACTCCGAGCGCCGCTACCTGGACGCCACGGCGAGCCTGTGGTGCGTCAACGTCGGGCACGGGCGGCGCGAGATCGTCGAGGCGGTGGCGGCGCAGATGCGCGAGCTCGCCACCTACCAGACGTTCGGGGACTTCACGAACCGTCCGGCGCTGGAGCTCACCCGCAGGCTCGCCGCGCTGGCGCCGGTGCCGGGGGCGAAGATCTTCCTCGCCAGCGGTGGCGGTGACGCCATCGACACGGCGGCCAAGATGGCCAGGGAGTACTTCGTCCGCACCGGCGAGCCGCAGCGGACGGTGCTCGTCAGCCGGGAGAACGGCTACCACGGCACCCACGGCTTCGGCACGTCGCTCGGCGGGATGCCGGCCAACCGGCTCGCGGCGCCGTTCGTGCCGGACGTGGTCCGCGTCGCCTACGACGACCCCGAGGCGCTGGAGGCCGAGCTGCTGCGGGTCGGACCGGAGCGGGTGGCCGCGTTCTTCGTGGAACCGGTGATCGGTGCGGGTGGGGTGCTGCCCCCACCGCCGGGGTACGTCGAGCGGGTCCGGGAGATCTGCACCCGGCACGGTGTGCTCCTCGTGATCGACAGCGTGATCTGCGGGTTCGGCAGGCTCGGCGACTGGTTCGGCGTCGACCGCTTCGGCATCGTCCCCGACCTCGTGGTCTTCGCGAAGGGCGTCACCAGCGGGTATCTGCCGCTGGGCGGGGTCGTCGCCCACGAGCGCGTGGCGGCGCCGTTCTGGGAGCCGGGCGCGGCCGCGTTCCGGCACGGCGCCACCTACGCCGGGCATCCCACGGCCTGCGCGGCCGCACTGGCCAACCTCGACCTGCTGGAGGGCGACGGCCTGCTCAAGCGCGCCGAGTCGCTGGAGCTCACGTTGCACGCGGCGCTGCGTTCGCTGGCCGACCATCCGCTCGTCTCGGAGGTCCGCGGCGGCACCGGGGTGCTCGGGGCGCTGGAGCTCGACGCGGACCGGGTGGCAGCCGACCCGGGCCTGCCTGCCGCCGTCACGCGCGGTGCGCGCGAGCGGGGCGTCCTGATCCGGCCGATGATCAGCTCGGTCGGTTTCTCCCCGCCCCTCACCCTCGCCGACGAGCATCTCGACCTGCTCACCGACGCCGTGCGCGGGGCGCTCGACGCGGTTGCATGATCGGGCTCGTCACCGGGAGTACGCGACACGCCGGGAAAGCGGCCCGGTAGAGCGCCCGATGTCACGTTCCGTAAACGAAATGGGCCATTCAGGGCCCTAGGCGGGCACAGGTCGTGGCCGCACTCACTCAGCCAGGCACCCTCTTGGCCGTACCCGCTCCCTTTGTCGTCACCGGGTCGTTGCTCCGGGTAAGGACAGGCCGGATGGCGGCCGCAGATCGGGGAGTGTGCGATGGCCGGTGAGGTGGCAAGTGGACGACCCATGGCCCGGCACGCTGTGGCTGGTCACGGCGTGAGTGGGGTGTCGAGCGACGCTCGTGAGAGCGTGCTGACCGAGGACCGCCCGTATCCGGGCGACCTTCTGGGCGCCCCTGGGGACGGGTTCGACGAGCTCGCCCACCGGCGGGCCGCGGCGGAGCAGGCCGCGATGATCGCCGAGATCGATGCGGCCGCCGCGGCGGCGCGGGCGGCGGCCGCCATCGCGGCGGCGGCCAGGGCCGCGGAGGAAGCGGAGGTGGCCGCCGATGCGGCCACCCACGCGGCCGAGGAGGCGGCGGCCGCCGCCGCGGAGGAGCGGACCAGCGCCGCGTACCAGGCCGGTGCCCGGTCCGGGGGGCCGGGCGCACCCGGTCGCGGCGCGTGGGTGCTCGCAGGGGGGGCCGACGGTGACGGCGCAGCGCGCTCGTGGGCCGTCGTGCCGGGCGCAGCCCAGGGGATGGGCGGGGCGCCGCCCGCTCATCCCCTGGCATCCGGGGCCATGTCGTCGTGGCCCACGATGTTCCCGGCGCACCCGGATTCTCCCGGGGCGCCGTGGGACCTGCCGCCGGACGAGACCCCGACCATCGAGGGCGCCGCGGCGGGCGGCCGCGCCGCCCGCCGCCGGTCGGCCGAGGCCGCCGAGGCCGAGACCACGGTGATCCCCGTCGACCGCGCGGAACGCACGCCCGCCGATGCGGACGAGGCCGAGTACGACGCGGACTACGACCCGGAGTACGACGCCGAGTACGACCCGGAGTACGACCCCGGGTACGACGGAGACGCCGAGGAAGCACCCGTGCGGCGGCTGGACCGCAAGCACGCCGAGCAGCCGACGTCGCGCTTCGGCAGGCGGCCGGTGCTCGTGGTGGTCGCGGTCGGGGTGGTGCTGATCATCATCTCGCTGCTCGCCGCGATCGTCGGCTGGGGGATGGATCGTCCGCCCGCCGAGGCGCCTGCGCCGGTTCCGTCCGTGGCGCCCGAGGTTCCGGGGGCGCAGGTTCCGCCCCCGCCGCCCGGTCCGGAGCCCGCGGCCGTGGAGATCGACCCGACGAGCGACAAGGCCGTGAGCTTCGTGCGGGCGATGCGCGCGGCGGACATCGCGACCAGCCGGTCCGGGCGCGCGGAGACCCAGACGGCCGCGATGATCTGCCTGCGGCTCGACCAGGGAGCCTCGGCGGACACCATCGCCAGGACGATTCCGGCCGCTCTCCCGTCGGTCGAGCGCCGGCAGGCGGCCGAGGTCGTCGACCTCGCCGCTCAGCTGTACTGCTGACGCACCCCGGTCACGGGGGGCAGAGGGTTCCGGCCTGCGGAGCGATCCCGCCCACCAGCATCGCGTCCACCGCAGCGGTGACGCAGGGGGTGCGCGGGTAGGCGCCGGTGCCGGCGCCCTGCCAGCCCAGGAAGCGGGCCGTGGCGAGGCTGTCGGCGGTGCGCCGGGAGCCGTCCTGCGGGCCACGCGGATCGGCGGCAGTGCCGATGACGAGGATCGGCGGCGCCCCCTCGCCCTGCCCTGCGGTGGGGGCCGGGCCACCGGCGGGCCACGGGGCGCAGGCCAGCAGCCGGAGGGCGAACGTACTGCCGAAGAGGGGGTAGGACGTGCGCCAGCGCTGCGCCAGATCGCCGATCTCGCCGGGTGCCAGGCGTCTGTGGACGTCGTTGCAGCTGGTGGCGAGCATCCCGTCGAACCGTCCTCTCGGTCCGACCAGCGGATCGAGCAGGGTGAGCAGGGGATCCGGGTTCCCGGTACCGGCCGCGGCCAGTGCGGTGGCGAGGCCGGGCCAGCCCCGTGGTTCGGCCAGCCCGGCCAGCAGCGCCGTGATGGTGGCGCCGGCGGTGAGCCTCCTGCCGTCGGTGGCCGCGAGCGGCTGCCGGCGGAGCTGGTCGACGAGAGCGGTCACCCTGGCTCGTGGGTCCGGGCCGAGCGGGCAGTCCGAGCGTGCCGTGCAGGTCACGGCGAACGCCCCGAAGGCCGCCTCGGCCGCCCCCGCCCGGCTCTCGCTGAGGTCGGGCTCGTCGAGCGCGGGGTTCGGCGGGCCGTCGAGGACGAGCCTGCCGACCGCGGTCGGGGCGGTCCGCGCCCAGTCGGCGAGGGCCGCGCCGCCGTCACCCACGCCGATCGCAGACAGCTGGGCGACCCCGAGTGCGGCGCGCAGGATCTCGATGTCGGACACCGTCGCGGCGGTGCGGTAGCCGCTGAGGCCGCCGTCGAGGGCGAGGTTGCACTCCTGCACCACGGACCGGGCCTCTTCCAGGAGCGCGTCGAGGTCCGACTCGCTCGACCGCCCGGGATCGGCGTCGACGATGGCGGCGCGGGCGTCGTCCGGCGCGCAGTCGAGGACGTCCTCACCCGAACCGCGCCGGTCCAGGCCGATCAGGGTGTACTCCTGCAGCACCTCCGGCGCCACCCGCTCGGCGAGCAGCACGGCGTCGCGCGCCGTCGGCTCGAGGGTCGTGTCGCCCAGCACGAGCAGTGGCGGCTGGTTCTCCGGTGCGGAGGCCAGGCTGACGCGCAGCACGGCGAGCGAGGCCGCACCGAGGCCGGGCTGGTCGGGGTCGGCGGGCACCGTGAGCTCGCCGCACTCCACCCGCAGCGGCCGGTCGGCAGGCGGTGGGGTGGGCAGCGTCTCGAGGGTGTCCTGGGTGCACTCGGTGAACGGCATCGAGGCGCGCTGCTCCTGCGGCTCCGGCAGCGCCTGGTCGGAAGGAGGCGCCGCGGGGTCGGTGGTGGGGGCCACCGGCATGTTGTCCCCGCGCACCGCCACCGGTGGACGTTGCGACGGCCCGACCGTGCAGCCGGCGACGAGAACGGCCAGGCAGGCGAGCACGGCGGCGACCGCATGCCGCGGTGGTCGTGCCACGTGCCCTCCCGATCCGTGCTGGTCAGAGCCCAGCCTGCCGCACACCCGGTATGGGGAGGGTGAACGCGGGGACGCCTCAGGCGACCCGTGGTGGGTGCGCCGAGACGTCGAGCTCCAGCCGCACCGCCACGGGCAGCGCGGTGAGCCCGAGCGAGGTGCGGGCGGCGGCGAGGACCTCGTCGTCGAGCCGGGTGAGGACGTCCCGGATGTCGGCGTCGTCGGCGAGCCAGAGCGTGACGCGCAGTGCGGGCACCTCGTCCGTGCCGACCATCCGCGCCCTGGCCCGGCGGACGCCCGGGATGCCGCCCGCCTGCGCGGCGACGGCGTCGGCCGCGGCGGACGAGCTGATCACGATCGCCGTGTCCGGTCCGCCGTCGAGCACGAGGTCGGGGTGGCGCTCCGGACGCAGCGACCGCGCGGCCCACGTCAGCCCGACGATGACCAGGAGGACACCCACGGCGATGGACACCAGCCGGAATGCATCGGGCTGGGCGCGCAACCCGTCGACGATCAGCGGGTCGAGCACCGGCCGTGCGGCCCGGCCCGTGCCGAAGACGCCGTAGGACAGCAGCGCGACGAGGGTGCCCGCAGCCAGCAACACGAGCCCGACCAGGACAGCGAGAGCACGGTCGACCGCTGCGGAGCGGGCCAGTGCCGCCCTGGCCCGCTTGCGCAGCGTCGCTTCCGGGATCTTCGGCCGGCCGGACTTGCTGCCGTGCGTCACCGGCGTGGTCATCGCGGTCCCTGCCGTTCCTGCAGGTGCACGGCCACCCGCGGGCGGCGGTGCAGCGGCAGCTCGTCGAGCATTTCGTCCACGCGGCCGTGGACCGTGTCGCGCAGCTCTGGTCGCGCCTCGTCGAACGCCTGCGCGAGCACGGACACCTTGCGGGGGGAGACGGTGACCGACGCGCTGAAGATGTCCTCGGTGGAGCGCACGCGCCTGCCGATGAGCCGGGCCAGTACGCGGGGTGCGGTGACGACGGTGATCTCCGGGGCCGGCCCGTCGAGGGTGATGTGGGAGCGCCGGGCCAGCAGTCCGACCAGCACCAGCAACAGCCCCAGTACGGCGACGGCGATCGCGATGCCCGGCACCGGAGGGTCCTCCCACGTCACGTTCTCGATCGCGGTGCGCCAGTGGTGCCACGGCACGACGAGGCCGGTCACCACGTTGCGGCGCAGCCAGGCCGCGATGACCTCGATCACGATGAGCACCCCCGCGGCGGCCATGGCCAGGCCGATCAGCGGGGCGAGCAGGCGGAGCAGCATGCGCATGTCGTTCCTCCGATGGCGACCTGGGGGCTGACGTGGGGTCGGTGCCGGGCCTACCGGACCCGGGGCCCGGTGGCGTGCGGGCTGCGTAGACCGGCCACCGTCACCGTCAGGGACCGCACGCGGTGGCCGGCGATGTGGTCGAGCTCCTCGCCCACCCTGGCGCGGACGGCGTCCACCACCGTCCGCACGGCGGCGGGGTACTGCAGGTGCAGCTCGAGCCGCACGTCCACCGCGGTCCGGTCGCCGGACCCGGTCGTGACCTTCGCGCTGGCGCCGACCTCGCCCACGTCGATCCCCGCGAGGCGCCGTCCGTGCCGCAGCGTGCCCGGCACCTGGTCCGCGGCGTGCTCGATGATCTTCCGCAGCACGACCGGGTTGATCTCGAGCAGGCCCCGGTCCTCCGCCGCGGGCAGGGTGGTGCTCACCGGTCCCGGCCCCGGCCGAGCACCGCGTTGAGGTCGAGCCGGCCGTCGATCACGGAACCGATGACGAGGCCGAGCGCGCCCATGACCAGGACGATCAGGAAGATGCCGAAGCCACCGAAGGCGCCGGCGAGGCCGAGGATGAGACCCGCCAGTAGGCCGGTCTGGGTGCTGTTCATCTGGTTCTCCTCACGAGCGTGGCTACTCCACGCGGCGATGGCGTCGCCGGTGCCAGGTGCGGATCAGGGCGACCCCCACCCGGACCGGGAACGGCAGTGGCCCGACCACCTCGACGGGGGCGTCGTAGCGGGCGTCCGATGGATCATGGTCGGGTCCGTCGACGTCGTCGGCGGCAGGTCGCGCCGTGCCGAAGCGGGCCAGCCCCGCCACGAAGACCTCCGGGTCGCCACCCCGGTCCGGATGGTGTTCGCGGACGAACGCGCGGAACTCCGAGCGCTCCTGCTCGTTCACCGATCCGTCGGTCCCGGCTCGCCGGGAAGGGCCACGTCGCCCACGATGATGTCGACCGCCGCGCCGCCACACATCCCGGACACCGCGGTGCGCAGATCCCGCACGACCTCCGGGATCGGCCGGTCGAGGAGGAGCACGACGCCCAGCTCGACCGGCTCGTCGCCCTCTCCGACGCGCACCCCGGTGAGCCGGCGTCCCGGCAGGTAGGTGGCGACGTCACCGAAGATCCCGCCGTGCAGCCGGGCGACCGAAGGGTGCGACGTCACGACCGCGGCGATCCGCTCGGCGAGCGACGGCGCCTCGGCGGCGGTCGGGACGGTCACGGGCGTTTCTCCCTGCAGAGCTGGTCCGGGCGGTCGGGACCGGGTCACTCCACCCGCGCGGCCTGCACCGTCGGGATCTCCTCGTCATTGTCGGCGTCGGGCAGGTGGATGTCGTTGACGGCGATGTTCACCTCGATCACCTCGAGCCCGGTCATCCGCTCGACGGCCGTGATCACGTTACGGCGTACGGCCCTGGCCAGCTCGACGATCGACGCGCCGTACTCGACGACGATGTCCAGATCGACGGCGGCCTGCTTCTCCCCGACCTCGACCTGCACGCCGGCGATGTTGGCGCCCCCGGTGCCCCCGCCGGGGATCCGCTCCCGGATGGCGCCGAACGCCCGGGACACGCCGCCACCCATCGAGTACACGCCGGAGATCTCACGTGCGGCGATACCGGCGATCTTCTGGACGACCGAGGCGGCGATCGTGGTGCGGCCCTGCGAGGTGTCGTCGGCGAGCCGGGCCGGCGAGGACACGGTGCTGGAGGGTGTCTTGACGGTGGGTGTTGGTGTTGTCTCGCTCACGGTGGTTCCTCCGAGCTCGGCTGTGCGGAGTGTTCGCCCTTATGACGTGAGTACCCGGCCACGCCTCACGGGAAGTCACCCGATCGGGGTAGCCCGGTGGTACCGCAGCAGCAGGACGCCTGCCTCGTGCAGGACGCCGACGAGCTCCAGCCGGCGGGGATGGCCCCCCGCAGGGCCACGGCTGATCCGGCCGGCGGTGCCACCGGCCAGCAGCGGCGCGACGGTGAGGCAGAGCTCGTCGACCGCGTCGGCGGCGACCAGCTGGCCGAACAGCCCCGGTCCGCCCTCGCAGAGCACCCGGTGCAGGCCGCGGCGGCTCAGCTCGGCCAGCACGAGATCGGGGGTGAGCCGCTCCAGCACGACGACGTGCCCTCCGGCCGCGGCGAGCTGCTCCCGGCGCGCGGCCGGGGCCGAGCCGAGGGTGAGGATGATCGGTGGCACGGCGGTGTCGGTGAAGAGCCTGCTCGCGGGGTCGAGGTCCGCCGACCCCGTCACGACGGCGACGGGCGGCGGTGTGTCCGTGCCGAGGGTGGGCAGGCGCGCGCCTCGGTAGTCCTCCGCGCGCACCGTCCCGGCGCCGGCGAGCACGACGTCCGCGAGCCTGCGGAGCACCCCGAACACCCGCCGGTCGCCGTCCGAGCCCAGCCCGCCCGACCGGCCGTCCACCGTGACGGCGCCGTCGGCGCTCGCCACGAAGTTGACGCGCACGTAGGGCGCCGTGAGCCCCTCGGGGTAGGCGTAGTGCGCCACGAGCCCGGCGTCGTCGAGCCCGCTGTCGTCGAGCCCGGCGCCCGGGACCGGCAGAAGGGGATGCACGCCGCCATCCCAGCACGGCCCGCCCCCCGGAGCCGCCCGACCCACGCAACCACCCGGCGAACCACCCGCAAACCCCCGCGAGTCGCCCGGATCGCGCGCGCGAGTCGCCCGTTCCCGGCGCGCGAGTCGCCCGGATCGCGCGCCCGTCCCACGATGATCGTCGCGAGATTCCGCTGTTCGCCCTCCCCGGGGCCGACACCCGCATCTCAGAACGATCAGCGCACCGCTGCCCGTCCGGCCAAGGCGAGGCTCACCTATGGTGATGCCGCACCGAACCCCGGGTGCAGGGACCGGACCGCGGAGGACCATCCATGGCCGAGCACGGCGTGCTGACTCCTGTCGCGCCACCCCCGGTGCCCGGTTCCCTGCGACGACGACGGCTGCTGGGTCTCGCGCTGCTGGTCGCCGTGCTCGTGGTGTGCTGCCTCGCCAGCATCGCGGTCGGGGCGAAGGCCATCCCGCTCGAGGGTGTCTGGCACGCGCTCGTCAACCCCACCGGCACCGAGGACGACATCGTCGTCCGGTCCCTGCGCATCCCGCGGACCGTGGTCGGCCTGCTGGCCGGCGCCGCTCTCGGGCTGGCCGGAGCCCTGATCCAGGGCCACACCCGCAACCCGCTCGCCGACCCCGGCCTGCTCGGCATCAACAACGGGGCCGCGCTGTTCGTCGTCACCGGCATCTACGCCTTCGGTGTCACGACCCTGGTCGGCTACGTGTGGTTCGCGTTCGCGGGGGCGCTCGTGGCCAGCGTCGCGGTGTTCGTGCTCGGTTCCGTCGGGCGCGGCGGCCCCACCCCGGTGACGCTGGCGCTCGCGGGGGCCGCGGTGTCGGCGCTGCTGGCCGCGCTCACCTCGTCGGTGATCCTGATCGACGTCCAGTCGCTCGACGCCTACCGGTTCTGGGCCGTCGGTTCGATCGCCGGGCGCGACACCGCGGTGGTGGGCCAGGTCCAGTGGTTCCTGCTCGCCGGGCTCCTGATCGGGCTGGTCGGCGCCCCCGCGCTCAACGCGCTGGCCCTCGGCGACGACGTGGCCCGCTCGCTCGGCCACTCGGTGCTGCGCACCCGGGTGTTCGGGATCGTGGCGATCACGCTGCTGGCCGGCTCCGCCACGGCGGCGTGCGGGCCCATCGCGTTCGTCGGGCTCGTGGTGCCGCACGTCGTGCGGGCCGTCACCGGGCCCGACTACCGCTGGCTGCTCCCGGCGTCGGCGCTCGCCGGAGCCACCCTGCTGCTCGCGGCGGACGTCATCGGGCGGGTGGTGGTGCGGCCGGGGGAGCTGCAGGTCGGGATCGTGCTGGCGCTCGTGGGGGGCCCGTTCTTCGTCTGGCTGGTGCGGCGCCGGAAGATGGTGGCCGTCTGATGGCCGTGCTGGACAAGTCCTCGCCGCCCCGCCCGGCCGCGGCGCGGGTGGCCGGCCGGCCGGCCGTGCGGATCGGGCCGTTCTCCGTTGTGTGGCGGCCGCGCACGGTGCTCGTGCTCGGGATCGGCCTGGCGGTGCTGGTGCTCGCCATGGCACTGAACATCGGCCGTGGTGACTTCCCGATCAGCGTCGGGGAGGTCCTCTCGGTGCTGGCCGGCGGCGGCGACGCCGGGCAGCGGTTCATCGTCATGGACCTGCGCCTGCCCCGGTCGCTCACCGGCCTGCTCGTCGGCGCGGCGCTGGCGGTGGCGGGGGCGATCACCCAGTCGATCGCCCGCAACCCGCTCGCCAGCCCGGACATGATCGGCTTCACGGCGGGGGCGAGTGCGGCTGCGGTCGCCGTGATCGTGCTCGGTGGGGGCGCGGTGGAGTTCCTCGGTGCCGCGGGCCTGCCGGTGGCCGCCCTCGTCGGCGGGCTGCTCAGTGCCTTCGCGATCTACGGGCTGGCCTGGCGGCGCGGGGTGCACGGGTTCCGGCTGGTGCTGGTGGGGATCGGGGTCAACGTGACGCTGACCGCCGTCGTGCACTGGCTGCTCGTCGTTGCGGGGATCACCGAGGCCGCCCGCGCGTACGTGTGGCTCAACGGCAGCCTGAACGGCCGCGGCTGGGACCACGTGGTCCCGGTCGCGATCGCGCTGGCCGTACTGGTGCCGGCCGCGCTGCTGCTGGCGCACGTCCTCGGCGGCCTGCAGTTCGGCGACGACACGGCGCGCGGGCTCGGCATCCCGGTCGACCGCTCCCGCACAGCGCTGCTGGTCGTGGCCGTTGGGCTCGCGTCGGTGGCCACGGCCTCGGCGGGCCCCATCGCGTTCGTGGCACTCGTGGCGCCGCAGATCTCCCAGCGCCTGGTCGGGTCGGCGCGGCCGCCGATCGCGGTGTCACTCGTCGTCGGGGCCGCCCTCACCGTGGTCGCCGACCTGATCGCCCGCACTGCCTTCGGCGCCACCGAACTGCCGGTCGGCATCGTCACCGCCGTCCTCGGAGCGCCCTACCTGCTGTTCCTGATCGCCCGTTACGGCCGGGAGGCCCGAGGATGACCCAGCTGCATGACCCGTCGCCGCCCGCCGTGCAGGGGGACGCCACCGTCCGGCTGCGGGCGGACCAGGTACGGCTGGGCTACGGCGACCGGACCGTCGTCGACGGGCTGGACCTCGACGTCGTCGCGGGCACGATCACCGCCGTCATCGGGCCGAACGGCTGTGGCAAGTCGACGCTGCTGCGCGCGCTCGGCCGCCTGCTCAAGCCGTCCGGAGGGCAGGTGCTGCTCGACGGCAAGCGGATCGACCGCACCCCGACCCGTGAGGTCGCGAAGGTCCTCGGGCTGTTGCCGCAGGCCCCGAGCGCGCCAGAGGGTCTCACCGTGGCCGATCTCGTCGCCCGGGGCAGGCATCCCCACCAGGCCTGGTACCGGCAGTGGTCGGCCGACGACGAGGACGCCGTCGCCCAGGCGCTGGAGTGGACCGGCATCGCCGACCTCGCCGAGCGCCCCGTCGACGAGCTCTCCGGTGGCCAGCGGCAGCGCGCCTGGATCTCCATGGCCCTCGCGCAGGGCACCGACCTGCTCCTGCTCGACGAGCCCACCACGTTCCTCGACCTCGCCCACCAGGTGGACGTGCTCGAGCTCGTGCGGCGGCTGCACGCCGAGGCGGGCCGCACCGTCGTGATGGTGCTGCACGATCTCAACCTCGCCGCGCGGTACGCGGATCGGCTCGTCGCCATGCGGGACGGGCAGGTCGTGGCGTCCGGCGGACCCGCTGAGGTGATCACCGAGGCGCTGCTTGAGGAGGTGTTCGGTCTCGCCGCACGGGTGATTTCGGACCCGGTGGCCGGTACGCCGCTGGTCGTCCCGATCGGTGGTCACGCACGGTCAACCTAGGTTCCCCCGATCGGACGTGCCACCATGTGCGCCCGAGCACCGGTGACCGACCGAGAGGTGGCGGCTGTGGACCATCCCGTGTTCGACCACGAAGGCCCGTGGACGGAGAGCGCGTTCCTCGCGCTGCCCCGTGACGGTCGAGTCGAGGTGGTGGACGGAACCCTGCTCATCGGGCCGGGCGCCACCGAGCAGCGCACCCGGGTGGTGAGCCGCGTGCGTGCGGCGGTGCGGTCGGCGTTGCCGGAGGGGCTGCAGGTGCGGGGACCGGTGCCGTTGCGCCTCGGCACCGACTGCGTGCTCGTGCCCGACCTGGTGGTCACCGCGGCGCCGGGGGACGGGGAGGACGTGCCCGAGGTCTCCGACGACGTGCTCGACGCCGCGGCGGCGCTGATGGTGATCGAGGTCGTGGGTAGCGACCACGGCGTCACCGACCGCTCGTTCAAGCCACAGCTCTACGCCCGCAGCGGCATCCCGTACTCGCTGGTGATCGACCACGACGGCCCGTTCGCCGTCGCCGACATGATCATCAGCGGGCGCTACCACGAGTACGCGCGTGCCGGGGACGGGGAGCAGCTGCGCATCGAGGAGCCGTTCGTTCTCGAGCTCGACCTGGCGACCGTCACCCGTCCCGGCGCGGAGCAGTCCCGGGCGGATCCACCCGCCCGCGCGACGACCGACCCGGAGAGGTTGGCCGGCCGCGGCGCCTGATCCCACTACTCTCGCCGCATGGGGAAGTCGGTGCGGGAGACGTTCCGGGTGGCCGCCGAGCCCGACCTCGCGGTGGTGGACCCCCGCGACCGGCCGATCGGGCCGAAGGACAAGAGCGCCGCCGCGGAGGACATGACCGACCTCGGCGCCCGGCTCGACCGGCTGCAGGAGGCGCTGTACGCCGAGGCGACCGGTGCGGGGCGCCGCTCGGTCCTCGTCGTCCTGCAGGGGATGGACACCTCGGGCAAGGGTGGTGTGATCAGGCATGTCGGCGGCCTGGTCAACCCGCAGGGCCTGCACATCGCGTCGTTCAAGAAGCCGACGCCCGAGGAGCTCGAGCACGACTTCCTGTGGCGGGTCCGCAAGCAGGTGCCCCACCCGGGACTGATCGGGCTGTTCGACCGCTCGCACTACGAGGACGTACTGGTCCCGCGCGTCGAGGGCTCGATCTCCGACGACGCCCTGCGGCATCGCTACGAGGAGATCAACGCCTTCGAGGCGGAGCTCGTCGGGCGGGGCGTCACCGTGCTGAAGTGCTTGCTGCACATCTCCCCCCATGAGCAGGCCGAGCGGCTGCTCGCCCGGCTGGACGACCCGACCAAGCGCTGGAAGTACAACCCGGGCGACCTGGACTCCCGCGCCAGGTGGCGCGACTACCAGCGGGCCTACAGCGACGCACTGCGGTACTCCGACTCCGACGCCGCGCCCTGGTACGTCGTGCCGTCGGACCGCAAGTGGTACCGCAACTGGGCCGTCGCCTCGCTGCTCACCGAGACCCTCGCCGAGCTCGACCCGCAGTTCCCGCAGCCGAACATCGACGTCGACGCCGAGCGGGCCCGACTCGCGGCGAGCCTGCTGGTGTGACGCGGGCGGCGCCCGGGTCGTCGCGGCGGAGGGTGAGGGGTGTCCCGCTAGCCGGCCAGCGGGCGCAGCGCCCAGAACGCCAGTGCGGCGGCGAGGGCCGCCATCGGGATCGTGAGCACCCAGGCGACGGCAATGTTGCCGGCAACGCCCCACCGCACGGCCGAGAGCCGCTTCGTGGCACCCACCCCGAGGATCGCCGAGGTGATCGTCTGCGTGGTGGAGATCGGCGCGGCGAAGACGAAGGCGGTCGTGTACAGCACCGCCGACGCCGTGGCCTCGGCGGCGAAACCACGGGGTGGGTCGAGGTCGATGATCCGCCTGCCCAGCGTCCGCATGATCCGCCAGCCGCCGGAGTACGTGCCCGCCGACAGGGCACCGGCCGAGAGCAGGACGACCCACCAGGGGATCTCGAAACCCTCGTGGTAGCCGCCGACCACCAGGGCCAGGACGATCACGCCCATCGTCTTCTGGGCGTCCTGCAGGCCGTGGCCCAGCGCCATCGCCGCGGCCGACACCGTCTGCGCGTGCCGGAACCCGCGCGACAGCCGCTGCGGCCTGCCCCGGCGGAAGAGCCAGAGGATCGCCAGCATCAGCAGCCCGGCCAGGAGGAACCCCACCACCGGCGACAGCACCATCGGGATGACGACCTTCTCGATCACCCCGCCCCACTGCACGCCACCCGACGACGCGAGCGCGGCTCCGACGAGCCCGCCGATCAGGGCGTGCGACGACGAGGACGGCAGGCCCAGCCGCCACGTGATCAGGTTCCACACGATCGCGCCGACCAGCGCAGCCAGCACCACCAGCAGCCCGGACGAGCCCTGTGGCTCCTCGATGATGCCGCTGCCGACCGTCGAGGCCACCTCGGTGCCGAGGAACGCCCCGACGAGGTTCATCACCGCCGCCAGCGCGAGTGCGGTGCGGGGCGCGAGCGCGCGGGTGGCGACGGAGGTCGCGATCGCGTTGGCGGCGTCGTGAAAGCCGTTCGTGTAGTCGAATACGAGTGCCACGAGGATCACCACGACGATCGCGGCGAGCTCCACTAGGACTCCTTGACCACGATGCTCTCGACGGTGTTGGCCACCGTCTCGAACGCGTCCGCGGCCTCCTCGAGGACCTCCACGACCTCCTTGATCTTCAGGATCGTGAGGACATCGCCGGGAGGTGCGTCGTCGGGCGGGGCGAGCAGGTCGACGAGCAGGGCCCGGTACACGGAGTCGGCCTCGTCCTCGAGGGAGTTCACGTGCACCCAGTACTCGCGCAGCTCCGACATCGTCGTCAGCCGGGGCATCGCCTCCGCGGTGGCCGCGGCGGCACGGCGCAGGATCTCGACCTGGGCGGTGATCCCGGCCGGGAGCGTGCCGAGCCGGTACAGCACGATCCGGTCGGCGGCCTCCTCCATCGTGTCGACCACGTCGTCGAGCGAGGACGTCAGCCGGTAGATGTCCTCCCGGTCGAAAGGGGTGACGAACGTGGAGTTCAGCTTGACCATGATCTCGTGGGTCAGGACGTCGCCCGCGTTCTCGGCGTCCTTCACCCGCCGGGCGGGCTCGGCACGATCGGCGGGGTCCGCGGCCACCAGCTCCGCGAGATCGTCGGCCGCGCGGACGATGTTCTCCGCGGCCCGGGTGAACAGCGGGTAGAAACCGCGTTCATGTGGCGTCAACCTGAAGGCCATCGGGCGGTTCTACCCTAGATGCGCTGGAGCGCCCCGTTCAGCCCACCACGGCGCGTCCGATGATCTCCTTCATGATCTCGTTGGTGCCCCCGTAGATGGCCTGCACCCGGGAGTCGACGAACGCCTTGGCGATCGGGTACTCCAGCATGTACCCGTAGCCGCCGTGCAGCTGGACGCAGCGGTCCACCACCCGTTTCTGCAGGTCGCTCGTCCACCACTTGGCCTTCGCGGCGTCGGTGACCGAGAGCCTGCCCGCGACGTGCTCGGTGATGCACCTGTCGACGAAGACCTGCGCGATGGTCACCTCGGTGTCCATCTCCGCCAGCTCGAACCGGGTGTTCTGGAAGTTGGCGATCGGACGGCCGAACGCCGTGCGGTCCTTCGTGTAGGCGACCGTCAGCGCCAGTGCGCGCGCCGCTCCCGCGATGCTGCCCACGGCGATCGAGAGCCGTTCCTGCACGAGGTTCTGCATGAGGTAGCCGAACCCGCCACCCGGCTCGCCGAGGACGTTCGCGGCGGGCACCCGCACGTCGCTGAACGAGAGCTCGGCGGTGTCCTGGGCCTTCATGCCGACCTTCTCCAGCCGCCTGCCCCGCTCGAACCCGGGCATTCCCCGCTCGACGACGAGCAGGCTGAACCCCCGGCTGCCGGCGTCCGGGTCGGTCCGGGCGACGACGATCACCAGGTCGGAGAGGATGCCGTTGGTGATGAACGTCTTCGCGCCGTTCAGCACCCAGTCGCCGCCCTCCTCACGCCGGGCATGGGTCTGGATGCCCTGCAGGTCCGACCCCGCACCGGGTTCGCTCATCGCGATCGCGGTGATGATCTCCCCGGAGCAGAACCCGGGGAGCCACCGCCGCTTCTGCTCGTCGTTCGTCAGGCGCAGCAGGTAGGGCGCGACGACGTCGTTCTGCAGCGGGAAGCCGATCCCGGTCGCGCCCGCGGTGGTGAGCTCCTCGAGGAGCACGGCGTTGTAGCGGAAGTCCGCCACGCCACCGCCGCCGTACTCCTCGGGCACGTCCGTGCCGAGGAGCCCGGCTCGACCCGCGGCCAGCCACACCTCCCGGCTCACCTGGCCGTCACGCTCCCACTGGTCGTGGAACGGCGTGATCTCCTTGGCGACGAACGTGCGTGCCAGGTCGCGGAAGGCGTCATGATCGGCATCGAAGATGTCCCGCTGCATGCGGCGAGTCTCACACGGTTCGCAACCGATCACCCGGGACGGCCGGGCGCCCGCGGCTCAGCGCACGTTGGTGCGCAGGAACTCCAGCGTGCGGGCCCACGCGAGGTCGGCCTGCTCCTTGTCGTAGGTGCCCATGTGGTTCTCGTCGTTGAAGAACGCGTGGCCCGCCGGGTACTGGTGGAACTGCGGCTTCACCCCGGACTCCGCCTCGATCCGGGCGGCCAGCGCCTCCACCGAGTCGGGGTCGGCCATCGTGTCCTGCCGGCCGAAGTGGCCCAGCAGGGGAGCGGTGAGCCCGGAGAAGTCCGGGAAGTCCTCCTTCAGCACCCCGTAGAACGGCACGGCGGCGCCGATCTTGTCGCCCTGCTGCGCGGCCAGCACGAGCACGAAACCGCCGCCCATGCAGAAGCCGACCGCCCCGACCGTGGACGAGGTGACGGCGTCGTGGCCCAGCAGGAAGTCGACGGCCCCGGCGAGGTCGCGGGCCGCGTCCTGCACGGGCAGCTCACCCATCAGCCGGCCGGCTTCCTCCGAGTCGTGCGTGGTCGACCCGCCGTACAGGTCGGGGGCGAGCGCGACGAACCCCTCCGCGGCGAGGCGGTTGGTCACGTCGGCGATATGGCTCGTGAGGCCCCACCACTCCTGGATCACCACGACACCGGGGCCGCTGCCGGAAGGCGGGGTGGCGAGGTAGCCGTGGGCCGTTCCGTCGCCGGACGGGAACGTCACGTTCTGGATCGGGTTCTCGGTCACGGTCTACATCAGACCATGGCCACGGGCCGCCCGCCCGGCCCGCCGGCCACTGTGGATCGGGCGAATCCGACAACTCGCAAGCTCTGGGCGGACTCCTGTGACGAAAGCCCTATCCGAGTGGTTGGGCAGGATCGCGCGGCCGACTAGCGTTCCCGGTCATGAGCGAGGCCGGAGCACCCGTGTCCGTACCTCCGGTGTCACCGGCGGCCCACGCCGCCGCGGTGGCCGACCTCGTCGGCAAGTACCGGGCCGTGCCGCCGGGCGCCCGGGTGCGCCTGGGGAAGAAATCGTCCAACCTCTTCCGGTTCGGTGGTCGACCGGACGACGTGACGCGGCTCGACACGGCCGCACTCACCGGTGTGATCGGGGTCGACACCGCCACCCGCACCGCCGAGGTGCAGGGCATGACCACCTACGAGGACCTCGTCGCCGCCACGCTCGCGCACGGGCTGATGCCGCTGGTCGTCCCGCAGCTGAAGACCATCACGCTCGGGGGAGCGGTCACGGGGCTCGGCATCGAGTCCACGTCGTTCCGCCACGGCCTGCCGCACGAGTCGGTGCTCGAGATGGACGTGCTCACCCCCGGCGGGGAGATCGTCACGGCCACGCCGGACGGGGAGCACGCCGATCTCTTCCACGGCTTCCCCAACTCCTACGGCACGCTCGGCTACGCGCTCCGCCTGAAGATCGAGCTGCAGCCGGTGGCCCCGTACGTGCGCCTCGAGCACCGGCGCGTGGCGTCGTCCGAGCTCGCCTCGACGATCACGCAGCTGTGCGACCTCGACGCCGTGGACGGCCCGGACTTCGTCGACGGCACGGTGTTCACCCCGGGCGAGCAGTACCTCACGGTCGGGACCTTCACCGACGACCCCGGCCCCGGGCCCAGCGACTACACCGGCCAGGAGATCTTCTACCGGTCCGTCCGGGAACGGACGGTCGACCACCTGACGGTGCACGACTACATCTGGCGCTGGGACACCGACTGGTTCTGGTGCTCGCGGGCGCTCGGTGTGCAGAACCCGGCCGTGCGCAGGCTGTGGCCGCGCCGCTACCGCCGGTCCGACGTGTACCGCAGGCTCGTCGCCCTCGACCGGCGCATCGGGCTCAGCAGCCGGATCCACCGCCTCACCCGCACTCCGCAGGAGGAGCCGGTGATCCAGGACGTCGAGATCCCCGTCGACCGGCTGGCGGAGTTCCTCGAGGCGTTCCACACCGACATCGGGATCACCCCCGTGTGGCTGTGCCCGCTGCGCCTGCGGGGGCAGCAGCGCTGGCCGCTGTATCCGATGGAGCCGAACGAGCTCTATGTCAACGTCGGGTTCTGGTCGGCCGTCCCCGAGGTACCCGGACGGCCGGACGCGCACAACCGCCGGGTGGAAGAGCTCGTCGCTGACCTCGGCGGACACAAGTCGCTGTACTCCACAGTGCACTACGACGAGGGTGAGTTCTGGAAGCACTACAACGGGCCCGCCTACCGTGCGCTCAAGGAGCGCTACGACCCGCACGGCCGGCTGCCCGACCTCTTCTTCAAGGTCACCGGAGCAGGGAGGGCATGATGCAGGTCGCTCAACTCATATCGGAGGTCCTCGGCGAGGACGTCCCGGTCCGCGTCGTGGCTTACGACGGCAGCAAGGCCGGACCGGACAGCTCCGACGTGGCCCTGCGCATCCTGTCGCCGCGGGCGCTGGCCCGGCTCGTCACGGCACCGGGAACGCTGGGCCTCGCTAGGGCGTACGTCACCGGCGAGATCGAGGTCGAGGGCGACGTCTACGAAGTGCTCGACGCGATGGCCGACCTCACGCTGCACGACCTCTCGCGGGCCGAGCAGGCACGGCTGGCCCGGCGCCTGCTGCCGCTGTGGCTGCGGCACCGCCAGCCGCCGCCCGCCCTCGAGTACCGCCCGCCGGGCCGTCTGCACTCCAAGGCGCGCGACGAGAAGGCGATCTCGCACCACTACGACGTCTCCAACAAGTTCTACGAGTGGGTGCTCGGCCCGTCGATGGCCTACACCTGCGCGGTCTACCCCACGGCCACCTCCACGCTGGAGGAGGCGCAGGCCGCCAAGTTCGAGCTGGTGTCCCAGAAGCTGGGGCTGCAGCCCGGCATGCGGCTGCTGGACGTCGGCTGTGGCTGGGGCGGCATGGTCATGCACGCCGCCGCCGAGCACGGCGTCAAGGCGCTCGGGGTCACCCTCTCGGCCAACCAGGCCGAGTGGGCGCAGGCCGAGATCGCCCGCCGCGGCCTGGGCGACCTCGCCGAGGTGCGCCACCTCGACTACCGCGACGCGCCGGAGTCCGAGTTCGACGCGATCAGCTCGATCGGCCTCACCGAGCACATCGGCAAGGACCAGCTCCCGAACTACTTCCGGTCCCTCTACGAGCGGCTGCGCCCGGGCGGGCGGCTGCTCAACCACTGCATCACCCAGCCCCGCACGCCGCTGGCCCGCAAGCTCGACCCGTTCATCGCCCGCTACGTCTTCCCGGACGGCCAGCTGGAGCCGGTCGGGCACCTCATCTCCGTCATGAACGACGCGGGCTTCGAGGTCCGGCACGAGGAGAACCTGCGCGAGCACTACGCCATGACCCTCACCGGGTGGTGCAACAACCTCGAGGAGCACTGGGACGAGGCCGTCGCCGAGGTCGGCCTCGGCCGGGCCCGGGTGTGGCGGCTCTACATGGCCGCGTCCCGGCTCGGGTTCGAGCGCAACAACATCCAGCTGCACCAGGTGCTCGGGGTCAAGCTGCTCGATCAGGGACGGTCGGGCTTCCCCCTGCGCGGCTGGTAACCGCTCCACACCCGCACGCCGATACGGGTGCTCTTCGCACCCGTATCGGCACACGATCGTGCAGGTCGGAGACAATGGGCACCGTGCCGGACCGCCTCTCCCCGCTCGATGCGTCGTTCCTCTTCGCGGAACACCGCACGGCAGCGATGCACGTCGGTGCGGTGATGACCTTCGACCCACCGGAGCAGGGACCGTTCGACGCCGACGCGTTCACCGAGCTCATCGGCAGCAGGCTCGCGCTCGTCCCGCGGTACCGGCAGAAGGTCCGCGACGTTCCGGGCCGGCTCGGGCTGCCGGTGTGGGTGGACGACCCGGACTTCGACCTCCGCTTCCACGTCCGGCGCTCGGCGCTGCCCGGACCGGGCACCGACGACGTCCTGCGTGACCTCGTCGGCAGGCTGCTGGCCCGCCAGCTCGACCGGTCCCGCCCGCTCTGGGAGGTCTACCTGGTGGAGGGCCTGGCGGCCGGGCGCTTCGCCGTGGTCACCAAGACCCACCACGCCATGGTCGACGGGCTGGCGTCCATGGACATCGGGGCCGCGCTGCTCGACCTCACGCCGCAGCCGCGGGAGACCCCGCCCGACGACTGGCGCCCCGCGCCGGAACCCTCGGCACTGGAGCTCGCGGCCATGGCCGCCGCACACTCCCTGCGCCGCCCGCGCGCCGCGCTCGACGTCGCCGGCCGGGCCGTCGCCGACGTCCGGGAGGCGGCCACGGTCGTCGGGCGCACCGTGGAGGCCGTCCTCGCGGCCGGGCGCACCGCCGCGGCCACGCGCCCGGTCCAGCCGCTGAACCGGGCCACCGGGGAGCAACGGCGCTACGGCATGGAGCGCACGTCGCTGGCCGACCACCGCGACGTCCGGAAGAGCCAGGGCGGCACCGTCAACGACGTCGTGCTCGCCGTGGTCGCCGGTGGGCTGCGCCGCTGGCTGATCAGCCGGGGCGAGCCCCTCACCGAAGGCACCACCGTGCGCGCGATGGTGCCGGTGAGCGTCCGGGCACGCACCCGCAGCGAGGGCTCGGGCAACAGCATCTCCGCCTACCTCGTGGACCTGCCGGTCGCCGAGCCGTGCCCGTTGCTGCGCCTCGCCGCCGTGCGCGACGCCATGGAGATCCACAAGCGGAGTGGCCAGGCCGTCGGTGCGGCGGCGCTGGTCGGGCTCGCCGGGCTCGCCCCACCGATCCTGCACAGCCTCGGCGCGCGGCTGGCCAGCCAGTTCTCCAGCCGCCTCTACAACGTGCTCGTCACCAACGTCCCCGGCCCCCCACGCCCCCTCTACGCGATGGGCGCCCGGATGCGCGACATGTACCCGGTGGTGCCCCTGGCCGGTGGCCAGGCCGTCGCCATCGGCGTCACCTCCTACGACGGCGGGATGCACTACGGCCTCACCGCCGACCGCGACGCCCTCCCCGACGTCGACGTGCTCGCCGGCGCCATGAGCGAGTCGCTGGCGGAACTGCTGGCGTACTCCTGACCCACCC
>NZ_JAAXKY010000059.1 GCF_012911925.1 Pseudonocardia xinjiangensis
GTGCCGGCCCACCCCGGGTCACTGCCCCACCCCGGGTTCCTGCCACCACGGACACGCTAGCCGTAGCCTGCTGCGATGTCCCTGTCCGGCGACCCGGCCCAGCTCGCGGCGGCCGTGCTCGCCCATCCCGCCGTCGAGAGCCTCGACGGCGGCCCGTTCGGCACTGTCGCCTCCTACCTGGCGGGCGGCCGTGTCCTGGGGGTCCGGATCGGGGTCGACGGCGAACCGGTCGCGCTGGCCGTCGTCGCGCGGTACGGCACGCCGCTGCCGCAGCTGGCCGCCGAGCTCGGCGCCGTGGTCCGGGGGCTGCTCGGGCCGGTCGCCGTGGACGTCACCTTCTCCGACGTGGTGGCCGGCCCCGCAACGCCGCTCTAGGGAGCGCCTGCGGTGGCCGGACGCGGTGCGCCGCGCCGCCTCGCCTAGACTCGCGGGAACGACCGGCCGCGCGCCCTCCGGCGCTGCGACCGGGTACGCCTGAGGACCCACCTCGCCTGCGGCCCGCACCGTCCGCGTCGTGTGTCCCGACACTGCCCAGCACCGAGGAGTACCCCACCGTGAAGAGCACCGTCGAGCGGCTGAGCCCGACGCGAGTCCGGATCAACGTCGAGGTGCCGTTCGACGAGCTGAAGCCGGACTTCGACCGCGCCTACAAGAAGATCGCGCAGCAGGTCCGGGTGCCCGGGTTCCGCCCGGGCAAGGTGCCCGCCCGAATCATCGAGGCGCGGCTGGGCCGCGGCGTGGTGCTCGAGGAGGTCGTCAACGGCGCCGTGCCGGCCAAGTACACCGAGGCCGTCAGCGCCGCGGGTGAGGTCACCCCGATCGGGCGCCCGGACATCGAGGTCACCGAGATCGCCGACGGCGACAAGCTCGCGTTCACCGCGGAGGTCGACGTCCGGCCGGAGATCACGCTGCCCGAGCTCGACTCGGTCGCCGTGTCCGTCGACGACGTCGAGGTCACCGACACCGACGTCGACGAGCAGCTGGAGAACCTGCGGGCCCGCTTCGGCACGCTCACCGGCGTGGAGCGGGCCGCCGGCAAGGACGACTTCGTCCTCATCGACCTGTCGGCCAGCGTCGACGGCAAGCCCGTCGAGGAGGCCACCACCACCGGGTTCTCCTACCAGGTGGGCCAGGGCGGCCTGATCGACGGCATCGACGAGGCGATCGAGGGCCTGTCGGCAGGCGAGTCCGCCACGTTCACCTCGCGCCTGGTGGCCGGCGAGTTCGCCGACCAGGATGCCGAGGTCACCGTCACGGTCACCGCGGTGAAGGAGCGTCAGCTCCCCGAGGCCGACGACGAGTTCGCCCAGCTCGCCAGCGAGTTCGACACGCTGGAGGAGCTCACCGCCGACCTGCGTGAGCGCCTGGGCCGGGTGCGCCGGATGGAGCAGGTCACGCAGGCCCGCGACAAGGTGCTCGACGCGCTGGTGGAGGCCACCGACGTGCCGCTGCCGGAGAGCGTCGTGGCCGCCGAGGTCGAGTCCCGCGTGCACGACGCCGTCCACGGCTTCGACCACGACGAGGAGCGCTTCGCGCAGTTCCTCGAGTCGCAGGGCCGCACGCGCGAGGAGTTCGACACCGAGGCCAAGGAGGAGTCGGAGAAGTCGGTCCGCACCCGCCTCGTGCTCGACGCGCTGGCCGACGCCGAGGAGGTCTCGGTCAACGACCAGGAGCTCACCGAGCGCATCGTCTTCCAGGCGCAGCAGTACCAGATGCCGCCCGAGGAGTTCGTGCAGCGCATCCAGGAGGCGGGCCAGCTCGGCGCGATCTATGCCGACGTGCGGCGCAGCAAGGCGCTGATCCAGGCGGTGCGGGCGGCCACCGTCACCGACGCCTCGGGCCGGCCCGTCGACCTCTCCGAGCTGCTCGGTGACGACGACGAGACGCCGCAGGTGGTGGACGCGGCCGACGAGACCCCGTCGGACGAGAACCCGTCCGAGGAGAACGCGGCCGACGAGAACGCGACCAGCGAGACCCCGGCCGACGGTGCCGCGCCCGGCTCGGAGGCCACGGGGGACAAGACCCCCGCCGGCTCCTGAGTCCGGCTCCGCCACGCCTACAGCGAACAACCCGGCCGTACGCGGCGGGCGGACCGCCCGTCCGCGTAGGGTCGAACCCGACCAAACACGCGAGCTGACCAGCAGAAGGCAGGGTGAAGTGAGCCCACAGGACACCGGCCCGCGTAGCGCGGACCGTACCTACGGAGCGGACATGCGACGGGGTGCGCCCGCGTCGATGACGTTGTCCGACTCGGTCTACGAGCGGCTGTTGCAGCAGCGGATCATCGTGCTCGGCCAGCAGGTCGACGACGACATCGCCAACCGGATCGCGGCGCAGATGCTGCTCCTCTCGGCCGAGGACCCGACGGCCGACATCGCGCTGTACATCAACTCGCCGGGCGGTTCGGTGACCGCCGGTATGGCCATCTTCGACACGATGGAATTCATCGAGTGCGACGTGGCCACCTACGCGATGGGGCTGGCCGCCTCGATGGGGCAGTTCCTGCTCTCCGCGGGCGCCCGTGGCAAGCGTTATGCGCTCCCGCACTGCCAGATCCTCATGCACCAGCCCTCGGCGGGTGTGGGCGGCACCGAGTCCGACATCTCCATCCAGGCCGAGCTGTTCAAGCGTCACAAGCGCGAGATGGCCGAGCTGATCGCCGGGCACACCGGCCAGCCGGTCGAGAAGATCACCGCCGACTTCGACCGCGACCGGTGGTTCTCCGCGCAGGAGGCGCTGGAGTACGGATTCGTCGACCACGTGATCTCCCGCGCCGGCCAGCTGCCGGACGCGGTCAGTGAGAACGGGAGTGCCCGGTGACCAGGTTCGAGATGCCCGGGGGCCGCGCGCCCGAGGGCGCACAGTCCCGTTACGTCCTGCCGTCGTTCGTCGAGCGCACCAGCTACGGGGTGAAGGAGTCCAACCCGTACAACAAGCTGTTCGAGGAGCGCATCATCTTCCTCGGCGTGCAGATCGACGATGCGTCGGCCAACGACGTCATGGCGCAGCTGCTGTGCCTGGAGTCGGCCGACCCGGACCGCGAGATCAGCATGTACATCAATTCGCCCGGCGGCTCGTTCACGTCGCTGATGGCGATCTACGACACGATGCAGTTCATCCGGCCCGACATCCAGACGGTCTGCCTCGGGCAGGCCGCGTCGGCTGCGGCCGTGCTGCTCGCCGCCGGCACCCCGGGCCGCAGGCTCGCCGTGCAGAACGCGCGGATCCTGATCCACCAGCCCGCCGTGGAGAGCATCTACGGTCAGGTGTCCGACCTCGAGATCCAGGCCGCGGAGATCTCGCGGATGCGGCGGCTGCTCGAGACCACGCTCGCCAAGCACAGCGGTCGCACCCCCGAGCAGGTCCGCGAGGACATCGAGCGCGACAAGATCCTCACGGCCGAAGAGGCCAAGGACTACGGCATCGTCGACGAGATCATCCAGAGCCGCAAGCTTTCGGCTGTCTGACTCAAGAGAGAAGGCGCGGTTGCGCGTCGGGGTCCGTTCGTCGACCCTCGACGCCGACCGTCCGCCGACACGTCCACGATTCAGGGTGCGCTGAAGCTCCCCGGGGGACGCGTTCGACGGGTACCGTCACGAGAACGCTCCTACCGGGCCCGCCGGACGGGGTAGCGCTAGATGGGATTTGGGGTCTGCACTCATGGCACGCATCGGCGACGGCGGTGACCTGCTCAAGTGCTCGTTCTGCGGGAAGAGCCAGAAACAGGTCAAGAAACTGATCGCCGGTCCTGGCGTCTACATCTGCGACGAGTGCATCGATCTCTGCAACGAGATCATCGAGGAAGAGCTGGCGGAGGCCGGTGAGGTGAAGCTCGACGAGCTCCCCAAGCCCGCCGAGATCCACGACTTCCTCGACCAGTACGTCGTCGGGCAGAGCCAGACGAAGCGCACGCTCTCCGTGGCTGTCTACAACCACTACAAGCGCATCCAGGCGGGCGACAAGGCACGCGGGGCCGACGGCGATGGCGTCGAGCTCGCGAAGTCCAACATCCTCATGCTCGGCCCCACCGGCTGCGGCAAGACCTATCTCGCGCAGACGCTGGCGAAGCTGCTCAACGTCCCGTTCGCGATCGCCGACGCCACGGCGCTCACCGAGGCGGGTTACGTGGGCGAGGATGTCGAGAACATCCTGCTCAAGCTCATCCAGGCGGCCGACTACGACGTCAAGCGGGCCGAGACCGGGATCATCTACATCGACGAGGTCGACAAGATCGCCCGCAAGTCGGAGAACCCGTCGATCACGCGCGACGTCTCCGGTGAGGGTGTGCAGCAGGCGCTGCTGAAGATCCTCGAGGGCACCACGGCGAGCGTTCCGCCGCAGGGTGGACGCAAGCACCCCCACCAGGAGTTCATCCAGATCGACACGACGAACGTGCTGTTCATCGTGGCCGGGGCCTTCGCGGGCCTCGAGAAGATCATCGGCGACCGGGTGGGGCGTCGCGGTCTGGGCTTCGGTGCGGAGATCCGCTCGAAGAACGACCTGGAGTCGGCCGAGAGCTTCGGCGACACCATGCCGGAGGACCTCATCAAGTTCGGCCTGATCCCCGAGTTCATCGGCCGGCTGCCCGTGGTCGCCTCGGTCACCTCGCTCGACAAGGAAGCCCTCGTCAAGATCCTCACCGAGCCGCGCAACGCACTGGTGAAGCAGTACCACAAGCTGTTCGAGATGGACGGCGTGGAGCTGGAGTTCACCGCCGACGCGCTGGAGGCGGTGGCCGACCAGGCCATCCTGCGCGGCACCGGTGCCCGCGGCCTGCGGGCGATCATGGAAGAGGTACTGCTGCCGGTCATGTACGACATCCCGAGCCGCGACGACGTGGCCAAGGTCGTCGTCACCGAGCAGACGGTGCGCGAGAACGTGAACCCCACGATCGTGCCGCGGGTTCCCCCGCGCCGCGAGCGGCGGGAACGTTCCGCCTGAGCTCATCGCACGGCCCGAACGCCGGTCCCGCGTCGCGGGGCCGGCGTTCGGCGTTCCACCTCCCGTATCGGCGTGGACGCTCGTCGTAGCGGATCTTGGGCAGCTCTTGGGAAGATCTTGACCGGAAGGTCGGGGTTGCCTCATATGTCCTGGTCAAACCCCGTGCGCGAGTTGCATATGCAATAAGATCCTCCTAAGTTCTGGGCGCAAAGTGTGCTCAAGGCAAGGGGACCGTCATGGCTGCTGGGTTTCTCCAACGGGAGCGGATCGTCGCTCCCCCGGGATGGAGTCGGTGGCTCATCCCGCCCGCGGCTCTGTCGATCCACCTGGCCATCGGCCAGGCCTACGCGTGGAGCGTCTTCAAGCCGCCGCTGGAGGCCGGGCTCGGCATCTCGGGTGTCCAGAGCGCACTGCCGTTCACGCTGGCCATCATCATGCTCGGCGTGTCGGCCGCACTCTTCGGCACGAAGGTCGACGCCAACGGGCCGCGCTGGGCGATGGTCGTGGCGTCGGCGTGCTTCGTCGCCGGGTTCCTGATCTCCGCACTGGGCCTGTACTTCTCGCAGTACTGGCTGGTCGTGGTCGGCTACGGCTTCGTGGGCGGCATCGGGCTAGGCATCGGCTACATCTCGCCGGTGTCCACCCTGATCAAGTGGTTCCCGGACCGGCCGGGTCTCGCCACGGGCATCGCGATCATGGGCTTCGGCGGTGGTGCTCTCATCGCCTCGCCGCTCACCAGCCAGCTGCTCGCGGCGTTCGGCGGTTCCGGCAGTGACCCGGATGTCCACGGCATCGCGATGACGTTCCTGGTGATGGGCCTGATCTACGCGGTGTTCATGTCCGTCGGGTGGCTGCTGATCCGCGTGCCCCCGGAGAACTGGAAGCCCGCGGGCTGGGACTCGTCCCAGGCCCGGCAGGGCACGCTCATCAGCCGTGGGAACGTCTCGGCGCGCAACGCGATCAAGACGCCGCAGTTCTGGCTGCTGTGGGTGGTGCTGTGCTTCAACGTCACCGCAGGGATCGGCATCCTCGAGCGCGCCAGCCCGATCTTCGTCGACTTCTTCAGCGGCAGCTCGCCCGCCACGACGATCGCGGCCGCGGCCGTCGGGTTCGTGTCCATCCTGTCGCTGGCCAACTCGCTCGGCCGCATCCTGTGGTCCTCGCTGTCGGACTACCTGGGCCGCAAGAACATGTACCGGATCTACCTCGGTGTCGGCGCGCTGCTGTATTTGACGGTCACGCTCACGACCAACACCAACCGGGTCGTCTTCCTGATCTGCGCGATCTTCATCCTGTCCTTCTACGGGGCGGGCTTCGCCACGGTGCCTGCGTACCTGCGCGACCTGTTCGGCACCTACCAGGTGGGCGCGATCCACGGGCGGCTGCTCACGGCGTGGTCCACGGCAGGCGTGCTGGGCCCGCTCATCGTCAACGCCATCGCGGATGCGCGGATCGAGGCGGGGGTGCAGGGGCCCGGCCGGTACACGCCGGCATTCATGATCATGATCGGTCTGCTGGTCATCGGGTTCATCTGCAACGAGCTGATCCGCCCGGTGAACGAGAAGTTCCACGAGCCGGTCTCCGGTGAGTCGGCGACCACGGCAGGAGTACGCGCATGAGCACGGCGGAGAACGTCACCGGGGACTCCGGGCCCGAGTGGGGCCCCCTGCAGTGGGTGGGCGCCGTCGTCGCCTGGCTGTGGGTGCTCATTCCGCTCTGCTACGGCCTGTACCAGCTCGTGATCAAGATCCCCGCCCTGTTCGGCTGATCGACCCACCGCGCGCCACCGCGGTCCCGCGGATAGGGTCGGGCACGTGAGCCCGAGCAGCGATGCGAACGCCCTGTCCGAGTGGGTCACCGCGGTGGCGCGGGAGCTGGGACTGGAGGAGGCGCTGGACAGCGCAGCCACCACCGACCTGGTGCTCGACCTGACCTCCGATGTCGCCCACGGCGTCAGCCGCCCGGGTGCACCCGTCACGGCATTCCTGGTCGGAGTCGCGGCCGGGCGGGCCGACGACCCCGCGGTCGCCGCCCGCGACTACTCCCAGAAGATCAGCAGGCTGGCCGAGGGCTGGGACAGCGACAGCGAGCGCGGCATCGCGGCGGGCGACCAGTCGAAGCGAGCCTGACCCGCCCTCACGTCCCGAGCATGTCCAGCGCGGCGACCACCTTCGTGGGGCGCAGGCGCACCACCAGCTCACCAGGCACGCCGTTGCGCTTCCCGAACTCCTCGGCGCGGTCGGCGCCCACGTAGCGGGCGGCGATCGCCGTGGCGGTGCGCAGGAGCTCGTCGGGGTCCTCCGACACCGTCGCCTCGCCCTGCACCTGCACGAACGCGTAGGGCGGCTCCTCGAGGTCCACGCAGATCACGATGCGGGGGTCGCGCGCGACCGCACGGCCCTTCGCGGTGTCCGCGCCCGTGTTGAACACCAGTTCGGGGGCGTCGTCGGGACCCTCCACCACGAACCACACCGGAGCCACCAGTGGCCGTCCGTCGGCGGCGACGAACCCCAGCTTGCCGGTGCGCGTGCCCTCGGTGAGGAACGCGCGGATCTCGGGAGCGATCTGGGTCATAGGTGCACTGTGCCACGGGGTCGCGCGGTTCCGCGGAATCCGGGGCGAGTGTGGCTGGTTGTGATCGACGGTCTCGCACCGAAGGGGGAACCGTGCCGGGTGTCGCCGCACCGTCACTGCCCGCCCGCATCCCGCGGGTCGTCCCGGTGCTGGCGCTGAGCATCTTCGCGCTCGGCACCAGCGAGTTCATGATCGCCGGGCTGCTGCCCCGACTGGCCGCCGACCTGAGGGTCGGCATCCCCGAGGCCGGCTACCTCATCTCGGCGTTCGCGGTCGGGATGATCGTCGGCGCTCCCGCGATGGCCGTGCTGACGTTGCGGCTGCCGCGGCGCACCACGCTGCTGGCCGCGCTCGCCGTGTTCGTCGTCGGGCACGTGGTCAGCGCGCTCTCGCCGGAGTACGGGGTGCTGCTCGTCGCCCGGGTGGTCACGGCCGTCGCGACGGGCGCGTTCTGGGCGGTGGCGGCCGTGGTCACGGTGTCCGTGGTGGCGCCGGAGCTGCGTGCCATGTCCCTGTCGGTGCTGCTCGGCGGGCTGACCGTCGCGAACGTCGCCGGGGTGCCGCTCGGCACGCTCGTGGGGCAGCAGTTCGGCTGGCGCTCGGCGTTCTGGGCGGTCGGTGCGCTGGCCGCCGTGAGCGCCGTCGGGGTGGTGCTGAGCGTCCCGCGCCGGACGGCGGGTGGCACCGCACCCCGGTTGGCCGCCGAGCTCGCCGCGTTCCGCCGCGGCAGGCTCTGGCTCGCGCTGGGCACCACCGCGCTGTACCAGTCGGCCATGATCGGCGCGTTCAGCTACATCGCGCCGCTGCTCACCGACGTCACGGGTCTGGACGAGCGCTGGGTGCCCGGGGTGCTGCTCGGCTTCGGGCTCGGGAGCCTCGTCGGCGTGGTGGTCGGCGGCAGGCTGGCCGACCCGTACCCGTGGCCCACGCTGTTCGGTGGCCTCACCGCAGCGGGTGTGCTGCTCGGGCTGATCGGGCTGTTCGCGCCGGAGCCGGTGGTCGTCGTCGGGCTCGTGGTGCTGCTCGGAGCCGTCGCGTTCATCGCGGGGGCCCCGCTCAACGCGCGGGTGTTCGCCCTGGCGGGTGCCGCGCCAACGCTGGCGAGCGCGACCAACACCTCGGCGTTCAACGTGGGCAACTCGCTCGGGCCCGCGCTGGGCGGCCTGGCGATCGGGGCAGGGTGGGGTTTGACGGCCCCGGCCTACCTCGGGGTGCTGCTCGCGGCCGCGGCGATCGCGGTGGCTCTGGTGTCCTGGCGGCTGGACCGCCGCGAGGTCCGCGCGGGGGAGTAGCTCGCGGCACCGGACGGGGAGTGTTCACCTGCCCGTCCCCTCGACGATCCGGCGTCCGGTTCACCCGATCGGATTGCATGCCTGCCATGCGCTCCCCACACCTCGACCGCCGCACCCTGCTCCGCACCGCCGCGATCGGTGGCCTCGCCGCCGCCGTACCGCTGGGCAGTGCCGCTCCCGCGTTCGCCGCTCCCGCCCTCGCCCGTCCGGACCGCCCCGTGCTCACCCACGGCGTCCAGTCCGGGGACGTGCTGGCCGGCTCCGGACTGGTCTGGGCACGAGCCGACCGCCCGTCCCGGATGGTCGTCGAGGTGGCCGACAACCCGGAGTTCCGTGACTCCCGCACCCTGCGCGGCCCGGTCCTGACCCCGGACACCGACTTCACGGGCAAGCTGCGTGTGCCTGCGGGCGGGCGCACCGTGCACTACCGCGTCACGGCCGAGGACCTCGACAACCGCAGCGTCAGCGAGGCCGTGAGCGGCTCGTTCCGCACGCTGCCCGGCAAGCGCGACGGCGTCCGCTTCGTGTGGTCGGGCGACGTCGTCGGCCAGGGCTTCGGCATCAACCCGGACCTCGGCGGCATGCGGATCTTCGCGGCGATGGCCGACCGCGACCCGGACTTCTTCATCCACAGCGGCGACACCATCTACGCCGACAACCCGCTCACCGAGACCGTCACGCTCCCCGACGGCCGGACGTGGCGCAACGTCGTGACGCCGGAGAAGGCCAAGGTGGCCGAGACGCTCGCCGAGTACCGCGGGCAGCACGCCTACAACATGCTCGACGACAACGTGCGCGCGTTCAGCGCTGCCGTGCCGCGGATCAACCAGTGGGACGACCACGAGGTCCTCAACAACTGGTACCCCGGTGAGGTGATCACCGACGACCGCTACACGGAGAAGCGCGTCGACGTGCTCGCGAAGCGGGCGTTCCAGGCCTTCCACGAGTGGGTGCCGCTCGACCCGCGCCGCGCGGTGGACGGGCGGGTCTACCGGCGCCTGCCCTACGGCCCGCACGTCGAGGTCTTCGTCATCGACATGCGGACCTACCGCGACGCCAACGACGCCAACACCGCGCCGATGGAGCGGATCCTCGGCGAGAAGCAGGCGCAGTGGCTGGTCGACGGGCTCGCCTCGTCGAAGGCCACCTGGAAGATCGTCGCGTCGGACATGCCGATCGGCATCCAGGTGCCCGACGGCACGGCGTGGGAGGCCGTCGCCAACGGCGTCGCGGGCCCGCCGAGCGGGCGCGAGGCGGAGATCGCCTGGGTACTGACCCAGCTCAAGAACCGCAAGGTGCGCAACGTCGTCTGGCTGACCGCCGACGTGCACTACACGGCGGCGATCAACTACTCGCCCTCCCGGGCGGCCTTCACGGAGTTCGACGAGTTCTGGGAGTTCGTCTCCGGGCCACTGAACGCCGGGGCGTTCGGACCCAACGCGATGGACTCCACGTTCGGCCCCGAGGTCGTGTTCTCGCGGACGCCCCCGGTGGCGAACGCCTCCCCGATGGAGGGATTCCAGCACTTCGGTGAGGTCGAGGTCGCTCCCGGCGGCGGTGAGCTGCGGGTGACGCTGCGAGCCCAGGACGGCGGGGAGCTCTGGTCGAGGGCGCTGACCGCGGCGCGCTGACGGCGAGCCCCGGAAAATCCCGGGGAGGTGCGCATCGGGCCGTCCGCAGGGAGGATCGCGGCATGCGGACGGTGTGCGGAGTGGCGCGGCGGGTCCGGTCGCTCGTCCCGCGTGGTGCGCGGCAGCCGGGCCGGGTCGCGGAGGTGCTCCCGCTGGCTGGCGGGCGCAGGCCGCTGCTCGGCGAGCACATGGGCGAGCAGCGCCGCGGCGACGCGCGCCTCGACCAGGTGGACCGGACGGCCTGCGGCAGCGCCGTGCTCGTCGCGCTGGCGGCGTGGGCCGACCCCGCCGAGATGCTGCGGCTGGACGGGGAGGCGGTGGCCGGTGCGGCCACCGCCTCCGGCACGACCGTGGCCGACGCGCACGGCGTCGCGAGCGGGTTCGGCGCCCGGTACGACGCACGCCAGCAGCAGGTGCACCGCCAGACCAACCGCTTCTGGCCCCGGGCGCTCGGCACCACGCCGTGGGGGATGGTGCGGTGGCTGCGCCGGCACGTCCCCGGCGCGGGGCCCTACCGGGTGCGGCTGGTGGACGACAGGTCCCGCGCCGACCTCACGGCCGCCCTCGACGAGGCGACCGCAGCCCTCGCGGCGGGCCGGCCGGTGCCGATGCTCGTGGGCTCGCTGGTGCCGCGGCACTACGTACTGGCGCTCGGTGTGCTCGACGCCGACAGCTGGCGCGTCTACGAGCCCGGCAGCGGGCGGGTGCGTGCGCTCGACCTGCGCCTCGTGCGGCAGCGCCGGACGGCCCCGGTGCTGGGCTTCCACCGCCTGCACGCCCTCCTGCTCCCGCCCCCCGGGGTGGGTGCGCGGAGAACCGGGTCGACGGCGGCTCGTAGACTCGAAGGGTGACCGACACCCTCCCATCCCGCACTGCCGACCTGCCCGCCCAGTGGAATCCGGGTGAGGTAGAGGCCGGTATGTACCAGCGGTGGGTGGAGGCCGGTTACTTCACCGCCGACGCGTCGAGCGACAAGCCGTCGTTCAGCAACGTCATCCCGCCGCCGAACGTCACGGGCAGCCTGCACATCGGCCACGCCTTCGAGCACACCCTCATCGACGTCCTGGTGCGGCGCCGCCGCATGCAGGGCTACGAGACGCTGTGGCTGCCCGGCATGGACCACGCCAGCATCGCGGTCCACGCGCTGGTCGAGCGCGCGCTCGCCGCGGAGGGCACGAGCCGCCGCGAGATGGGCCGCGAGGCGTTCGTCGAACGCACCTGGCAGTGGAAGGCCGAGCACGGCGGCAAGATCCTCGACCAGATGCGCCGCCTCGGCGACAGCGTCGACTGGTCGCGCGAGCGGTTCACGATGGACGAGGGGCTCAGCCGGGCCGTCGGCACCATCTTCAAGCGGCTCTACGACGACGGCCTGATCTACCGCGCCGAGCGGATGGTCAACTGGTCGCCCGAGATGCGCAGCGTCCTGTCCGACGTCGAGGTCGAGCACCGCGAGGTCGAGGGCGAGCTCGTCTCCATCCGCTACGGCGACGGCGACGACTCGGTGGTGGTCGCCACCACCCGCGTCGAGACGATGCTCGGCGACACCGCCATCGCCGTCCATCCCGACGACGAGCGCTACACGCACCTCGTCGGCCGGGAGATCGAGCTGCCGCTGGTCGGGCGCATGATCAAGGTCGTGGCCGACGAGCACGTCGACCCGAGCTTCGGCACCGGAGCGGTCAAGGTCACCCCGGCCCACGACCCCAACGACTTCGAGATCGGGCGGCGCCACGACCTGCCGATGCCCTCGATCATGGACGAGTCCGGCCGGATCGCGAACACCGGCACGGAGTTCGACGGCATGGACCGCTTCGAGGCGCGCGTCGCCGTGCGCGAGGCGCTGGCGGCGCAGGGCCGGATCGTCGCGGAGAAGCGGCCCTACCTCCACAGCGTCGGGCACGCTACGCGGGGCTCGAAGGAGCCGATCGAGCCGCGGCTGTCGCTGCAGTGGTTCGTCAAGGTCGCGCCGCTCGCGAAGGCCGCGGGCGACGCCGTCCGCGACGGCCGCGTCGCCGTCCACCCGAAGGAGCTCGAGCCGCGCTGGTTCGGCTGGGTCGACAACATGCACGACTGGACGATCAGCCGGCAGCTGTGGTGGGGCCACCGCATCCCGGTCTGGTACGGCCCCGACGGCGAGATGGTCTGCGTCGGCCCGGACGAGGAGCCGCCGGCCGGCTGGACGCAGGACGAGGACGTCCTCGACACGTGGTTCTCCTCGGCCCTGTGGCCGTTCTCCACGCTGGGCTGGCCCGACGAGACCCCCGACCTCGCGAAGTTCTATCCCACGTCGGTGCTGGTCACGGGCTACGACATCCTGTTCTTCTGGGTCGCCCGGATGATGATGTTCGGCCTCTACGCCATGCAGGACCGCGGCCCGGAGAACGCGATCCCGTTCCACACCATCGCGCTGCACGGGATGGTCCGCGACCAGTTCGGCAAGAAGATGTCGAAGTCGTCCGGCAACTCGGTCGACCCGCTGGAGTGGATGGACCGCTACGGCACCGACGCCCTGCGCTTCGCGCTGGCGCGCGGAGCCAACCCGGGCACCGACGTCCCGATCGGCGAGGACGCCGTCCAGGCGTCGCGCAACTTCGGCACCAAGCTGTGGAACGCCACCCGGTTCGCCCTCACCAACGGGGCGTCCCCGGCGCTCCCGCTGCCCGCCGCGCCCACCGACGCCGACCGCTGGATCCTCGGGCGGCTGCGCGAGGTCCGCGAGCAGACCGACGCGCTGCTGGAGGACTTCCAGTTCGCCAAGGCGGTGGAGGGGCTCTACCACTTCACCTGGGACGAGCTGTGCGACTGGTACGTCGAGCTGGCCAAGGTCCAGCTGCGTGACGAGGCCACGGCCGACGGCACCCGTGCCGTCCTCGGGCACGTCCTCGACGCGCTGCTGCGCCTGCTCCACCCGGTCATCCCGTTCCTCACCGAGGCGTTGTGGCAGGGGCTCACCGGCCGGGAGTCGGTCGTCGTCGCGGACTGGCCGGTCGACGCCGGGGTGTCCACCGACGCCGCGGCCACGGCCCGGGTCCTCGACGTGCAGCGGCTGGTCACCGAGGTCCGCCGCTTCCGCACCGAGCAGCGCGTCCCCGACAGCCGCCGGATCGCCGCCCGCCTCGTCGGGCTGGACGAGGCCGGACTCGGGGCGCACCGCGCCGCCGTCGGCTCGCTGGTCCGCCTCGACCCGCCGGGAGCGCAGTTCGCGCCCACCGCGTCGTTCGAGGTCGGGCTGGCCGGGGGCACCGTCCACGTCGAGATCGACACGTCGGGCGCCATCGACGTGGCCGCCGAGCGTGCGCGGCTGGCGCGCGACCTGGCCGCCGCGCAGAAGGAGCTCGACCAGGCGGACAAGAAGCTGGGCAACCCCAAGTTCGTCGAGAAGGCGCCCGCCGACGTCGTCGACGGCATCCGGTCACGGCGCGCCGCGGCCGCCGCCGACATCGACCGGATCGAGGCCAGGCTGGCCGCCCTGCCCGCATCATGAGCACGCCATCCGACGAGCTGCCCGAGGGCGAGGGCGAGGTCCGGTCGCCCGAGCAGCTGGCCGAGGACACGGTGGTCTCCCACGTCCTCGACGCCATCCGTGGTGGGGAGAGTCCTGACGTCGTGCCCGCCCAGTCGACGGTGATCGGCTTCGCCGAGTTCCTCGCCGCCGACGCCGAGCTCGACCGGCGGGCGCCGGAGACGGTGATCGAACCGTCGCTGGAGCGGATCGCCGCGCTCGTGGACGTGCTCGGCGACCCGCACCGCGGCTACCCGATCGTGCATCTGACCGGCACCAACGGGAAGACGTCCACGTCCCGGATGGTCGACGCCCTGCTCACCGAGATCGGTCTGCGCACCGGCCGCTACACGAGCCCGCACCTGCAGCGGGTCACCGAGCGGATCACCATCGACAACCGGCCGATCACGCCGGAGCGCTTCGTCGAGATCTACCGGGACGTCCTGCCGTTCGCGGAGATGGTCGACGCCAAGCTCGGCACGCTGTCGAAGTTCGAGGTGCTCACGGCGATGGGCTTCTCCGCGTTCGCCGACGCGCCGGTCGAGGCGGCCGTCATCGAGGTCGGGCTGGGCGGGCGCTGGGACGCCACCAACGTCGCCGACGGCGACGTCGCGGTGATCACCCCGATCGGGCTCGACCACCAGGAGTTCCTCGGCACTGACATCCTCGGCATCGCCAGGGAGAAGGCCGGGATCATCAAGCCCGGCGCGGTGGCCGTGCTGGCCGCGCAGGACAAGGCCGTGGCCGAGGTGCTGCTGGAGCGCTGCGTCGAGGTGGACGCGCAGGTGGCCAGGGAGGGCGCCGAGTTCGGCGTGCGCGAGCGCGAGATCGCGGTGGGCGGCCAGCGGCTCACCCTGCAGGGCCTCGCCGGCACCTACGACGACATCTTCCTGCCGCTGCACGGCGAGCACCAGGCGAGCAACGCCGTGCTGGCGCTCGCCGCGGCCGAGGCGCTCATCGGTGCCGGGCCGCGGCAGCCGCTCGACCCCGACGCCGTGCGCGCCGCCTTCGCCGGTGTCGCCTCCCCGGGGCGGCTCGAGCGGGTCGCGGCAGGTCAGGGTGTGCCCACCGTCCTCATCGACGCCGCGCACAACCCTGCCGGCGCCCGCGCGCTGGCCACCGCCCTGACCACCGACTTCCGGTTCACCCGGCTCGTCGGCGTGCTCGCGGTGATGCGCGACAAGGACGTCCGCGGCATCCTCGAGGAGCTCGAGCCGGTGCTGCACGAGGTGGTCGTCACGGCCAACTCCTCGCCGCGGGTCATGGACCCCGACGAGCTCGGCGCGCTCGCCGTCGAGGTGTTCGGCTCCGACCGGGTGAGCGTGGAGCCCGTGCTGGCCACGGCCGTGGAGCAGGCGGGGGAGCTGGCCGAGGAGGCCGGCGAGTCCGGGGTGGGCGTGGTGGTCACCGGTTCGGTGGTCACGGCCGGTGAGGTGAGGGCCCTCTTCGCCAAGGAACCGCTGTGAGCGTTCCCGACCCCATGAAGGGCGTGCGCGGGGTCTTCGCCGCCACGCTCGTCCTGGAGTCGATCGTGGTGGCGCTCTCGCTGCTGGTGCTGTCGAAGTTCGGCGACGGCGCCACGCCGCTCGCGGTCGGGGTGATCCTGGCGCTCGCCGTCGCGATGGTCGTCGCCGCCGGGGTGCAGCGGCGACCGTGGGGGCTCCGGCTGGCGCTGGCGCTGCAGGTCGTGATGGTCGCCTGCGGCCTGCTGGTGCCGGCCCTGGGTGTGATGGGCGTGGTGTTCGTGCTGGTGTGGGTCGCGCTGCTGCTGCTGCGCCGCGACCTCGCGGGGAAGATGGCCCGCGGAGAGCTCCCCAGCCAGCAGCTGCGGGATCCCTGACGCGGCCCTCTCGCGGGCCGTGGATACCCTGGGCGCGTGACTGAACGCACCCTGGTCCTCGTCAAGCCCGACGGCGTCGAGCGCAAGCTCATCGGCGAGGTACTCGCCCGCATCGAGCGCAAGGGCCTCGACATCGTGGCGCTCGAGCTGCGCACCGTCGAGCGCGAGCTCGCCGAGCAGCACTACGCCGAGCACGACGGCAAGCCCTTCTTCGGCGACCTGCTCGAGTTCATCACCTCGGGCCGGGTGCTCGCGGCCGTCGTCGAGGGCCCGCGGGCCATTGCGGCGTTCCGCCAGCTCGCCGGGGGCACCGACCCCGTCGCCAAGGCCACGCCGGGCACCATCCGTGGCGACTTCGGGCTGGAGACGCAGTTCAACCTGGTCCACGGCTCCGACTCCGAGGAGAGCGCGGCCCGGGAGATCAAGCTCTGGTTCCCGAACCTGTGACGCCCGCCGCCGACGAGCCCTTCGTCAGCGGCCCGCACCTCGTCCGCGAGGTGCATCCCGATATGGACACGGCGCTGGGCACGCTCTGGGTCGCGGTGACGCGGGCGGGCGGGGCCGTCGGCTTCGCCCCGGACGCCCCCGAGGCCGACATCCGCGCGGCCGCGGTGCAGGCGGTCGAGGATGTCCGCGCCGAGCGCCAGCAGCTCATCGTGATCGGCGCCGACCACACGCTCGCCGGCACGGTCTTCCTGCGCACCGGCGTGGGCGTGCAGGCCCACCGGGCCGACGTCCTGCGTCTCATGGTCCGCCCCGACCTGCAGGGTCGCGGCTGGGGCCGGACGCTGCTCGACGCGGCGGTCGCCCACGCCACCGCGCTCGGGCTGGAGCAGCTGATGCTCTCCACCCGCGGTGGCACCGACGTGGCCGGCTTCTACCTGAGGCGGGGCTTCACCGAGGTCGGGGTGTGGCCGGAGACGCTGCGGCTCGGCCCGGACGACCTGCGCGACGAGCACTGGTTCCAGCTGCGGCTGCGCTGAGGCCGCCGGCCACCCGGCCCCGCTGGGCGGTCCGCAGCTCCACGGGGTCGTGGGCGCTGAACACCGTGATCTCGTCGCCGTGGTAGCGCACCAGCTCGCGCAGCCTGTCCTGGTTGGCGAGGCGGGGAGCCCGCGTACGGTCTCCATCCGGTTCTGGATGAAGCGCAGCCCCGGGGAGCACCAGGGCGCTTCCGGGCGCATCTCACCGTGGAAGAGGTAGGCGTCGCCTGCGTGCAGCAGCCAGCGGTCGCCGTCGCGCACCGCCACGCCCGTGTGCCCGACGCTGTGGCCGATCAGCGGGACCAGCAGGATCTCCGCCGGCAGTCCGGGAAGCTCGCGCACCGCCTCGAAGCCGAACCACTTCTCGCCCTGCGGGTCGTGCGGTGCCCACCGGGTCACGTGCGACCAGTGGAGCCGCGGGTAGCGCATGCGCTCGGCGCTGGTGCGCACGGCGGTCGCCGCCTCCAGCTCCGTGCGCAGCACGTGCACCTGGGCGTCGGGGAAGTCCCGCAGGCCGCCTGCGTGGTCGAGGTCGAGGTGGGTGAGCACGACGTGGCGCACGTCGGACGCGCTGTATCCCAGCTGCTCGACCTGGCGCAGCGCGGTCTCCGCGATGTCGAGCACCGGGCGGGACCGCCACTGCCACCCTCTGCTCAGTGACGCGTCCGGATCGGTGACGTCGCCCGTTCCGAGCCCGCTGTCCACCAGGACGAGGCCGTGGTCGGTCTCGATCAGGAGGCAGTGGCAGACCAGCTCGGCGGTGGCGAGGAGGGGCCCCGTCCCGCTCACCAGCCTGCCGCCGAAGGGCCGCATCGTGCCGCAGTTGAGGTGGTGGACCTTCATAGCGAGCTCCGTTCGTTGTCGAGAAGGACCCGCAGGCGGCTGCCGACCGCGCGCAGGGGGGCGACGTCGCGGCGGGTCCGGGCGAGCAGGAGGGCGCCTTCGACCGCGGCGAGGACGACGGTGGCGAGGTCGTCGGGTTCCGTTACGCCGGCCGCGCGCAGGTGGTCGGCCACGAGCGACTGCCACGAGCCGTAGACGTCGGCGCAGGCCGTGCGGACGGCATCGTTGTGCGCCGCGGTGTCCAGGGCGACCGTCGCGACCGGGCAGCCCTCGCGGTAGCCGGTGGCGGCCAGGTGCTCCCCGAGCGCGGCGACGGCACGCTCCAGCGCCTCCGCGGGGTCCGGCGTGCTCGCCAGCGTCGCGGCGAGCGCGGCTCCGAACTCGGCGCCGGCCAGCTGCACCGACTCGACCGCCAGCTGTTCCTTCCCACCGGGGAAGTGGAAGTAGAGCGAGCCCTTCGGCAGCCCGCCTTCGGTGAGGACCTGGGTGAGGCCGGTGGCGTGGTAGCCCTGCACGCGGAACAGGTCCGCCGCGGTCCGGATCACGCGCTGACGGGTGGTGGATCGATCAGGCACACCGTGACTATAGAGACCGGTCTACTAGTCCGCCGGGGCCCCGATCAAACGGCGCGATTTTTGTCGGGCTCGCCGGTTACCGTGCTTCTCGTGGCGGATGGACTGGTTCAGGCCCGCGGGCTGCGCAAGCGCTTCGGCGACTTCGAGGCGGTCCGCGGTGTCGACGTCGACGTCGCCCGTGGTGAGGTGTTCGGCTTCCTGGGTCCCAACGGCGCAGGCAAGTCGTCCACCATGCGGATGATCGCCTGCGTGTCGCCCCGCACGGACGGGTCGCTGCAGGTGCTCGGGATGGATCCGGACGTCGACGGCCCGCGCATCCGCGCCCGCATCGGCGTCGTCCCCCAGCTCGACAACCTCGACGCCGAGCTCACGGTGCGGCAGAACCTCCAGATCTACGGCCGCTACTTCGGGCTCTCCCGGGCGCACGTGCGGGCCAAGGCCACCGAGCTGCTGGAGTTCGCCCAGCTCACCGACCGCGCCGACGACGAGGTCGAGCCTCTTTCCGGCGGGATGAAGCGCCGCCTCACCATCGCGCGCGCACTGGTCAACGAGCCGGAGCTGCTGCTGCTCGACGAACCCACCACCGGTCTCGACCCGCAGGCGCGCCACCTGCTGTGGGAGCGGCTGTACCGGCTCAAACGCGAGGGCGTCACCCAGATCATCACCACCCACTACATGGACGAGGCCGAGCAGCTGTGCGACCGGCTCGTCGTGATGGACGGCGGCGTGATCGTGGCCGAGGGGTCACCTGCCGAGCTGATCGAGCGCTACTCCACGCGCGAGGTGCTGGAGCTGCGGTTCGACCCCGCGCTCCGGCCCGAGGCCGCGGTCATCGCGCCGCTGGCCGAGCGGGTGGAGGAGCTGCCCGACCGGTTGCTGCTCTACACCGCCGACGGCGAGCACACCCATGCCGAGGTGGCCCGGGCCGGCTTCGTGCCGCTTTCGGCGCTGGTGCGGCGCTCCTCGCTGGAGGACGTGTTCCTCCGGCTGACCGGCCGCACTCTGGTGGACTGATGAGCGAGCCTGCGAGCGAATCATCGACACAGCGCCCTTGCGAAGCGTCGGCCGAGCGCAGCGAGGCCGTGCGATGAGCGAGCTGGCGAGCGAATCATCGGCACAGAGGGAGCCTGCGGTGAGTGCGGCGCTCCAGGGTGCCGGGCCGCGGTCCACCGGCCGGGCACCGGGCCCGTGGGGCGGGATCCTGCTGGTGGTGGAGCACTTCTGGACCTGGTACCGGCGCAACTGGCGGGCCACCGCCGTGTCGTCCGTGCTGCAGCCGCTGCTGTTCCTGCTGGCCTTCGGGGTCGGGTTCGGGTCGCTGGTCGCCGGCACCGGCAGTGCCGCGGAGGCCACCGGGGGTGTCGACTACCTGGTGTGGCTGGCGCCGGCGCTGCTGGCGGTGTCCACGGTGCAGAGCGCGGCGTTCGAGTCCACCTATCCGGTGCTGTCGGGGTTCAAGTGGCAGCGGTTCTACCACGCGATGGCGGCGAGCCCGATCTCCCCGGCGCAGGTGGCGCTCGGGCACCTGGTCTGGGTGGCGGCCAAGATGGCCGGCTCCGGCGCCATCTACGTCATCGTGATCGCCCTGTTCGGGGGCGTCGGGAGCGCGGGCATCGTGGTGTCGCTGCTGGCTGCCGTGCTCGCCGGAGCGGCGGTGGCGGCGCTGGTCACCGCGTTCTCCGCCACGCGGGAGAACGAGGGTGCGGCGTTCAACGCTCTCTTCCGGTTCGTCGTCATCCCGATGACGCTGTTCTCGGGCACGTTCTTCCCGGTCGACAGGCTGCCGGAGTGGGTGCAGCCCCTCGCGTTCGTCTCCCCGCTCTGGCACGGCACCGAGCTCGCCCGCGCGGCCGCGCTCGACCGCTGGCAGCCGCTCGCGGCGCTGGGGCATCTCGCCTACCTCGTCGCGCTGCTCGCGCTCGGGATCGCGCTCTCCACCCGATTCTTCGCCAGGAGGCTGGTCCGGTGACCACGCAGGCACCCGCGCCCGTCCCGTGGCTGCGGCTGTTCCCCGCCGGGAGCTACGCCGGGCGCTCCCACGCGTTGCTGCTCCGGTCGGCCACGGCGTCCGGGCGCGCCTGGCTCGCGTTCGTCTCCGGGTTCTTCGAACCGGTCTTCTACCTGATCGCGATGGGCCAGGGGCTCGGGTCGCTGGTCGGGATGCTGCCCGGGCCCGACGGCGCGCCCATCAGCTACGCGGCCTTCATCGCTCCCGGGTTGCTCGCCGCATCGGCGATGAACGGGGCCGTGTTCGACGCCACCTTCAACGTCTTCTTCAAGCTCAAGTACGGCCGGCTCTACGAGGCCATGCTGGCCACGCCGCTCGGGCCGGTCGACATCGCGCTCGGGGAGATCGGCTGGGCGCTCATCCGCGGCGGTCTCTACGCGCTGGGGTTCCTGTCGGTGATGGCGGGCTTCGGGCTGCTCGTCTCCCCGTGGGCGCTCCTCGCGCTGCCCGCTGCGCTCGTGGTGGCGTTCGCGTTCGCCGCCGTCGGCATGGCGGCCACCTCGTTCATGCGGTCGTGGCAGGACTTCGACCTGGTCACCCTGGCGATCCTGCCGATGTTCCTGTTCTCCACCACGTTCTATCCGCTCTCGGTGTACCCGCGGTGGCTGCAGATCGTGGTGGAGTGCCTGCCGCTGTTCCATGCCGTCGAGCTGATGCGCGGTCTCACCACGGGCGTGGTGCACCTCGGGATGCTCGGCCATCTGACGTATTTCGTGGTGATGATCGCGGTCGGAGTCACGGTGGCATCGCGCAGGCTGGACGTCCTTCTGCTCCGCTAGAACCGGCCCATGGCCGATCTTCCGCTCGCCCTCGCGGCCTGACCCGTCACCGACCCGTCATCGACTCGGTTGGCCGGGCACCCGCGCGCAGGCCGACAATGGCTGCCATGACGGTAACGTCCCAGCGGCCTGCGCTCGTCGACCTCGTCCGCACCATTGTGGTGGTGCTGCTCGCGGTGCTCCAGATCGTCGTCTCGGCGCTCGCCGGAACCGGGGGAGTCGGGGAGCCCATCGGGGTCGTTGCCCGCGACTACGCCACACCGTTGCTCGCTGCCGGGTGGGCGTTCGCCATCTGGGCGCCGATCTACGCCGGGTTCCTCGCCTACGCGGTCTACCAGGCGTTGCCGGGCCAGCGGGGGCGGCAGATCCACCGGGAGATCGGCTGGTGGCTCGCGGTGTCGGCCGTGCTCAACGCCGGCTGGGTGCTGTCGTTCGGAGCCGGCTGGCTGCCACTGGCCGAGCTGATGATCCTCGCCCTGCTCGTCGCGCTGGCCGTCGTGTTCGGGCGCCTCACCCGCCAACCGGCCGAGAGCGTGCTGGAGCGGGTCGTGCTGCGTGGCACCGTCGCGCTGTACACGGGGTGGGTGTCGTTCGCCACCGCGCTCGGTACCGCAGCCACCGGGGTGTGGGTCGGGCTGCCGGGCACCGGGGCGCTGGCCGCGATCGCGGCGGTCGTCGTGCTGCTGGCGGTCGCGGTGATCGCCTCGTGGGTGGTGCTCTCCGGCACGGCCGTCGTCGGCTACGCGTTCGCGGCGGTGTGGGCGGCCGCCGGGATCGCCCTCAACGACCCGCCTGCCGGGGTGGTCGTCGCCGGGGCGATCGCGATCGTGGTGGTCATCGCCGCCACCACCCGCAGGCTCACCACGGCGGGCAACCCCATGCGCGCCGCCTGGGGTTAGGGAAGGTCCACCCGGAGCACGTCGCCTGCGTCGTAGGCCATGAGGCCGCCCTCGGCTGCGAACAGCCCGAGACCCACCAGCCGCCGGTCCTGTGCCACCACGGAGACGCCGCCGTCGTCGCCGACCGCGAGCACCACGTCGTCGGCCACCACCACCGCGCGCCCCGCCCGGTCGAGGGCCACGGTGGCCCGGGGCAGCGCCAGCGCGGCGGGCGCCACGCCGCGGGCCAGCTGGACGGCCACCGGCGTGATGTCGCCTGCCCGGCCGCCCGCGTCGATGACGGTGCCCAGCACGCGGTCGCCGTCGAGGGTGAACAGCCTGCCGTCCACGAGCACCCAGCCCCGGCCGTCGGCGCGGACGACCCCGCTGCCGACCCGGCCGTCGAGGACCCGCGTGGCCGCGCCGCCGTCGATCCGGAACGCGCCCGCCGGTGTGGCGAGCAGCGGTGGGCGGCCGCCGAGGTCGGGGACCAGGCCGGTGGCGCCTCCCGCGCCCGCCGCCGGGTCGGGCTGGGCCGGCAACCGCTGCTCGCCCGCGGCGGTCCCGTGCACGAGCGCGATCGCCGGGTCGGGGCCGGGGGCGGACTCGAGCCACCACACGCCGCCGGCACCGTCGGGCCACACCCGCCCCGGGGTGCCGTCCCGGCGGGTGCCGACCGGCGTGCGCGTACCGTCGGCGGCGACCACGGCCACCTCGGCGCCCGGCCCCGCGGTGCCGGCCGCCCACCGCCCGTCCACGCCCAGGGGCACCCCGAGCGTGTCGCGCCCGGCCCGGGCCACCGGCACCAGGCCGACGGGCCGGGCCACCGGGGCCGGGTGCGGGGTGCACGACGAGGGCGGCGGTGGGAGGTCGCCGAGCGCGGAGTCCGGCCGCGGGAGCCGCCACAGCGCCGGGCCGTCGGCCCCGGCCAGCGCGAGCACGATGTCGCCCGCCGGAGCCACCGTCAGCGCGGTGACGGCACCCGGCAACGGTGCCGCCACGGCCCGGAGGTCCCCGCCCGGGTCCAGCCGGACGAGGCGGGCCGCCGCGGCCTCGCCCGCGACGAACCAGATGCCGCCCCCCGCGTCGACGGCGAGAGGGCTCGGGCCGGGGAGGAAGCTCGCCGGGCCGGAGCCGGTGATGCCGCAGCCGGGGTCGAGCCCGCCCGCCAGCACCGTGACCTCCGCGCGGGCGGTCGGCCCGCTCGAGAGGCGTTCCAGGCGGACACCGGCGGCCTGCGCGACGAACCGCAGGCCGCCGTCGCGCACGGGCAGCACCGCGGTGACGTCGATCGGGGTGCTGTCGGTGGGGCCGAGGATGGTGAACACGGGCAGGAACGTGCCGGCGGCGGACTGCGTGCCGTCGCGCTCGGCGAGGTCGAGGAGGCGGGCGGTGCCGGGCGGGTCGCCGGTGGCGCGCAGCCACACCACGCCGTCCGGGCCGGGCGGGCTCGCGGCGCTCACGCCGTGCACGGTGACGGCCACGGGGTCGGCGGCGTCGAGCCCCGTCACCGTCAGGGCGTCCGCGGCCGACCAGCGCACCACCCGGCCGCCGCTCACCCCGAGGATCGACGGGCCGGCGGTCGAGGGTGGGTCGTGCGGGGTCACGGCGAGCACGTCGGCCCGTCCGCGGGCGTCCACGACGGCGAGTCCGTCCCGGCTCGCGGCACCGACACCGGCGTCGAGGGCGACGACCCTCGTCCCGGCCGACCCGGCGAGCCCGGTCGTGCCGCTGCGGAACTGCGGTGCGTCCAGCCCGGCGACGTGCACGAACGGCCCGGCGGAGCGGTCGCCCATGGCGGGACCGGCCCCGCCGGGCAGCAGCGGGACGGCCGCTGCCACGAGCGCCACGGCGAGGAAGTCGGCGACGAGGAGCCTCACCACGGTGGCCCGGGGCGTCCGGACCGCCCCCAGCACCACGACACCCACTCCCGAGAGGATCGCGATCACGGCGCCCGCCGCGGCGGAGCCACCCCAACCGGCGAGCACCCACACCCCGGTCGCGACGAGCCCGGCCCCGGCCGCCACGAGCAGCACCCGGGCGGCCACCGCCCAGCGCCCCCCGCGCCGTGACCGCAGCAGCACCACGCTCACGGCCGCCACGACGAGCGCGGCCAGCAGGACGGTGCGGAGTGGGCCGAGCAGCTCCCAGCCCGGCCAGCGCGCGGCGGCGCCCGGCAGCGCGGGACCGACGCCGAGGAGCACCACGGGCTGCCGCGGGGCGGTCCACCACGGCAGCGGCAGGGTCACCAGGGGCACGACCGCCAGCGCGGCAGCGGCGAGCAGGGCAGGTGGTATGCGTCCGACGGTCATCGGCGCGCTCCCTCGTTGGACCCGGCGATCACCGTACCGACCTGCGGGCCCGGGCCGGAGACCGCGCGGTCGGCGGCCGCCCCGATGGTGGGACTACCCTGGACCAGCATGACCGGCGACGCACTCACCTCCGAGGCACCATGACCGCTCCCTCCGTGTTCGCCGACCTCGAACCGCTGCTGCCGCGTGTCTCCAAGCCCGTGCAGTACGTCGGCGGCGAGCTGAACGCGCAGCTCAAGGACTGGGAGTCGGCCGCGGTGCGGTGGGCGCTGATGTACCCCGACGCCTACGAGGTGGGGCTGCCCAACCAGGGCGTCATGATCCTCTACGAGCTGCTCAACGAGCGGGCCGACGCGCTCGCCGAGCGCTGCTACGCCGTCTGGCCCGACCTCGAGGCGCTGATGCGCGAACACGGGGTGCCCGCCTTCACCGTCGACGGGCACCGGCCGCTCGGAGCCTTCGACCTGCTCGGCGTGAGCTTCTCCACCGAGCTCGGCTACACCAACCTGCTCACCGCGCTGGATCTCGCCGGGATCCCGCTGCACGCCACCGACCGCGGGATCGACCATCCGGTCGTGGTCGCGGGCGGCCACGCGGCGTTCAACCCGGAGCCGATTGCTGACTTCGTCGACGTGGCCGCGATCGGCGACGGCGAGGAGGTCGTCGGGGACATCACCGACGTCGTCAAGGAGTGGAAGGCCGAGGGCAGGCCCGGTGGCCGCCGCGAGCTGCTGCTGCGCCTGGCCGCCGTCGACGGCTGCTACGTCCCCTCGCTCTACGACGTGACCTACGGCGACGACGGCGCGATCGCCGCGGTCGCGCCGCTCGACGAGCGCGTCCCGCGCACGGTCACCAAGCGCACCACGAGCGACCTGGACGCCTGGCCGTACCCGAAGCAGCCGCTGGTGCCGCTGGCCGAGACGGTGCACGAGCGGGCCAGCGTGGAGATCTTCCGCGGTTGCACGCGCGGCTGCCGGTTCTGCCAGGCCGGGATGATCACCCGGCCGGTGCGTGAGCGGTCGCTGGCCGGCATCGGCGAGATGGTCGACTCGGCGGTGCGGGCCAGCGGGTTCGACGAGGTCGGGCTGCTGTCGCTGTCGAGCGCCGACCACTCCGAGATCGCCGAGATCACCAAGGGCCTGGCCGACCGGTACGAGGGCACGAACACGTCGTTGTCGCTGCCCAGCACCCGGGTCGACGCGTTCAACATCGACCTCGCCAACGAGATCTCCCGCAACGGCCGCCGCTCCGGGCTCACGTTCGCCCCGGAGGGCGGGTCCGAGCGGATCCGGCGGGTGATCAACAAGATGGTGTCGGAGGAGGACCTGATCCGCACCGTCTCCGAGGCGTTCGCGCAGGGCTGGCGGCAGGTGAAGCTCTACTTCATGTGCGGGCTGCCCACCGAGGAGGACGAGGATGTCCTCGAGATCGCCGGGATGGCCCACCGGGTGATCCAGGCCGGTCGCGCGGCGTCCGGGCACAACGACGTCCGCTGCACCATCTCCATCGGCGGGTTCGTCCCGAAGCCGCACACCCCGTTCCAGTGGGCCGCCCAGGCCCACCCCGACGTGGTCGACGAGCGGCTGCGCAAGCTGCGCGCCGCCGTCAACAGCAACCGCAAGCTGGGCCGCAACGTCGGGATGCGCTACCACGACGGGCAGCCCTCGCTGATCGAAGGCCTCCTCGCGCGCGGGGACCGGCGCGTCGGCCGGGTGATCGAGCAGGTGTGGCGCGACGGCGGCCGGTTCGACGGCTGGAGCGAGCACTTCTCCTACGAGCGCTGGACGGGTGCCGCGGCCACCGAGCTGGAGCCGCTCGGCGTCTCGCTCGACTGGTTCACCACCCGGGAGCGCGGTCGCGACGAGGTGCTGCCGTGGGACCACCTGGACTCCGGGCTGGAGCGCGACTGGCTCTGGGACGACTGGCAGGACGCCCTGTCGGGCCGCGAGCAGGACGACTGCCGGTGGACGCCGTGCTTCGACTGCGGCGTCTGCCCGTCCACCGGCACGGACATCGAGGTGGGGCCGAGCGGCACCACGCTCATCCCGCTGACCGTCGTGAACCCCCTGTCCGGAGGCCCGGGCACGAGTGGCTGATCGCACCGGTTCCGGTCCACCGCTCGGAATCCGGGTCGCCGACGAGCGCGACGTGGTCGCACTGGCCCAGCTGCGCCGCGCCTGGCTGGAGGAACGCGCGGGGCGACCGGTCGAGGATCCCGGTTTCGAAGCCGCGTTCGAGCAGTGGTGGCGGGTGGAGCTGCCGCGCCGGACGTTCTGGCTGGCCGAGGTCGGGACGCCGCGCAGCGGGTTCACGGCCATCGGTTCCATCAACGTGGTCGAGATCGTGCACATGCCTCGCCCCGGCACGCGCGGCGGTCGCATCGGGCACGTCGGCAACGCCTTCGTGCTGGCGGCCTTCGCCGACCGCGGGGTGCCCGCGGCCCTGCTGTCCGCGGCGCTGGAGCACGCCAGGGAACGCCGCTACCGGCGGCTGCTGCTCGCCCCCACGTCGGGGAGCGCGGCGTTCTACCGGCGGGCCGGCTTCGCGTCGGCGGGGGAGCAGCTGCTGATGCTCGATCCGTCGACCCTTCCGGCGCCGCCACCGCCGTAGGACGGCTCGCGTAGTTTCGGGACATGGCCCGCGAGCGTTCCGGGGAGGCCACGAACCCCGCTCCGCCCACCTTCCCCCGTGCGCCGCAGGCGGAAGGTGGGGCCGGGTTCGAGGCGCTCGAGGTGGACCAGACCGGCTACTCCCGCCAGGTGTTCTCCAGCTGGCACGAGGCCGGCTGGCGCTCCCTGCTGGTACGCCGCTTCGACGACGCCCCCGAGGTCGAGGACGTCATGATCCCGCCCTCCGACGCCCAGCAGGTCGTCCTGGTCACGTCGGGCCGCACGGAGATCGAGTCCTGGGTCGACGGCCGCTGGCGCAGCGCCGGCTACCTGCCCGGGAGCATCGGGATGACCGCGCCGGGGCGGCCCACCCGGCTGCGGTGGCGCAGCACGTCGCCCGAACCGATCGGCAGGCTGCACGTCCACCTGCCGGGCAGCACGCTGCGCCGCGCCGCCGCCGAGATGGGGAGCGGGGAGCTGCCGGAGGCCGACGCACTGGTGGTGACCGACCCGCTCCTGGAGCAGGTGATGCTCGGGCTCGCGGACGCGGCCGCGACGGGCGCGCCTGACCTCTACGCGGAGTCCGCGGCCGAGTTCCTCGCCGTGCACCTTCTCGTGCGCCACACCGGCAGGTTCCTGCGGCCGGTGCCCCGGCAGGAGGATGCGCGCGTGCGCCGGGCGCTGCAGTTCATGCAGGAGAATCTCCACCAACCGCTCAGCCTGGCGGATATCTCCCGGGCGGCGGGCCTGAGTTCCTTCCATTTCCTGCGGGTGTTCAAGGCGGCCACCGGGCACACCCCGCACCGCCATCTGACCAAGCTCCGCGTGGCGGCCGCCCGGCGTCACCTGGAGATCGGCGACCTGCCGGTGAGCGCAATCGCGCACGTCTGCGGGTTCAGCAACCCGGCCCATCTCTCCTCGGCGTTCGCCAGGGAGATGGCGATCTCTCCCTCGGCCTATCGGCGCGAGCGGCGCTCCTAGCGCCGCAATTCTTCGGCGGCTTTGAGCAATCTGGCAGATGCGATCTGTGGTTCGGTCTCTTTACAGTTCCGCACCATGGCCACACCGGTACGAACCGACGAGACGGCGCGTACGACCGCGCCCTCCCCGCCATTCAGCACCACGGTGCATGTCGGCTTCCGGGTCAACGACGAGGACGTGGAGCTGGATCTCGACCCGCGCGAGTCGTTGCTCGACGTGCTGCGCGAGCGGCTCGAGCTGACCGGCACGAAGAAGGGCTGCGACCACGGCCACTGCGGCGCGTGCACGGTCCACGTGGACGGGCGGCGGGTGGTGTCCTGCCTGACCCCCGCTGTGCAGGCGCAGGGGACAGCCGTGACGACGATCGAGGGTGTCGCCGGTCCCGGCGGGGAGCTGCACCCGGTGCAGCAGGCGTTCGTGGACCACGACGCGCTGCAGTGCGGCTACTGCACCCCGGGCCAGGTGATGTCGGGGATCGCGTGCATCGACGAGGGCCACGCCGGTGACGACGCTCAGGCGCGGGAGTACCTCAGCGGGAACCTGTGCCGGTGCGGCGCCTACCCGGGCATCGTCGCCGCGGTCCGCGCCGTCGCCGACCGGTCGGAGGGCTGAGCGTTGCGTCCCTTCGCCTATGCGGCCCCGGCGAGCGTTCCCGAAGCGCTCGACGCGCTGGTGGCAGCCGGCCCCGACGCCCGGTTCCTCGCCGGTGGCACCACGCTGTACGACCTCATGAAGCTGGGCGTCGAGGCGCCCCCCGCGGTGGTCGACGTGCACCGGCTGCCCGAGCTGGCCGTGGTCGACACCGCCGGCCCGGACGAGCTGGTGTTCGGGGCCGGCGCCCGGATGGCCGACGTCGCCGAGGACCCGGTGCTGCTGCGCGACTACCCGATGCTGGCGGAGTCGCTGGCCAAGGCGGCGTCCCAGCAGCTGCGCACGATGGCCACCGTCGGTGGCAACCTCCTGCAGCGCACCCGGTGCAGCTACTTCCGCGGCGGCGCGCCCTTCGCGTGCAACAAGCGCGAGCCCGGCAGCGGTTGCTCCGCGCTGGAGGGGATCGACCGCGCCCACGCCGTGCTGGGCACCAGCGACAGCTGCATCGCCACCTACGCCGGCGACTGGGCGGTCGCGCTCATCGCCCTCGACGCCGTGGTCGACGTGCTCGGCCCGGACGGCGCCCGCACGGTGGCGCTGGCCGATCTGCACCACGAGCCGGGCTCGCACCCGGAGCGGGAGACCACCCTCGCGGCCGGGGAGCTGATCCTGCGGATCCGGGTGCCCACCACCCGTACCGCGCGCGGGTCGACCTACCACAAGATCCGCGACCGGGAGTCGTACGCGTTCGCGCTGGCCTCCGCGGCCACGGCGGTCGCCCTCGACGCGGACGGCGTGGTCACCGACGCCCGGATCGCGCTGGGCGGGGTGGCCACCCGGCCCTGGCGGGCCGCCGCCGCCGAACGGACGCTCGTGGGGGCGCCGCTGACCGTCGACACCGCCCGCCGGGCCGGTGAGGCCGCACTGGCCGGTGCCCGGCCCGGCCGGCACAACGGGTTCAAGATCGAGCTGGCCGTCCGCACCGTCACCGACGCGTTGCGCATCGCCGGAGAGCGAGCAGTGCAGTGAGTACCGAGACCGCCCCGCCGAGCACCGTGCGGGTGGACGCCCGCGACAAGGTCACCGGCACCCTCCGGTACGGCACCGACCGGGTGCCGCCGGGGATGCTGCACGCGGCGCTCGCGGTGGCGACCGTGGCGAAGGGCCGGCTCGTCCACCTCGACACCGAGGCGGCAGCGGCACTGCCCGGGGTGCACCTGGTGCTCACCCACGCCGACGCCGACGAACTGACCTCGGGAGGGTTCCTGCTGGGCGGCGGGTACGGCTTCCAGAGCTTCCAGCCGTTGACGGGCGACCGCATCGCCTACCGCGGCCAGCCCATCGCGCTCGTCGTCGCCGACACCCTGCACGTCGCCACCGAGGCCGCCGCGCTGGTGCGCGCCGAGTACGAGAGCGAGCCCGGCGCCTTCACTCTCGACGCACCCGGCGCCGAGGCGCTGGTGCAGTCCGAGGCGATCCCGTTGCCGATGTTCGCCGACGTCGTGGCCGGTGACGCCGACGGCGTACTCGCCGAGGCCGCCACCCGGCCCGGCGCCGTGGTGATCGACGCGGTGTACGACCACCCGGCTCAGCACCAGAACCCGATGGAGCTGATCGGAACGGTGGCCGAGTGGCGCAGTGCCGGCGACGGCGGCGCCGACATCCTCACGGTGCACGAGGGCACGCAGAACGCGGGCGCGGTGCAGCACGGGGTGGCCACGCAGCTCGGGATCGACGCCGACCGGGTCGAGGTGATCTCCCCCTCGGTGGGCGGCGGGTTCGGGCAGAAGAACTCGCTGCAGCCCCAGACCGCGCTGGTGGCGATCGCGGCCCGCCGGGTGGGGCGGCCCGTGAAGCTGGTGGTGCCGCGCACGCAGGTGTTCCACGACAGCAGCTTCCGGCCCGCCACCCGCCAGCACATCCGGCTCGCCGCCGACGGGACCGGCCGGATGCTCGCGGCGGTGCACGAGGTGGACCAGCAGACCTCGCGCCACGATCTGTTCCCCGGGACCCACACGGAGATCACCTCCCGGCTCTACGGCATCCCGAACTACCGCGGCCTCCAGCGCCTGGTGCGCACCGATGTCCAGACGCCCGGTTACATGCGCGCCCCGTACGAGCACTCGGCCGCGTTCGCGTTCGAGTCCGCGGTGGACGAGCTCGCCGTCGCGCTCGGGCAGGACCCGGTGGAGCTGCGGCTGGCCAACGACACCGACACCGACCCCGTCAGCGGCGAGCCGTTCTCCTCCCGACACCTCGCCGAGTGCCTGCGCCGCGGCGCCGAGCGCTTCGGCTGGGCCCGGCGCACGCCGGAGCCGGGCTCGATGCGTGCCGACGACGGCAGCCGGGTCGGCTGGGGCGTCGCGGTGGGGTGCTACCCGGGCATGGCGGCACCGACGGCCGCCCGGGTGTGCGCCGAGCCGAGTGGCGCGGTGCGGGTGGAGGTCGGTGCGCACGAGATGGGCCAGGGCCTGCGCACCGCGATGGTCCGGACCGTCGCGGCGGACCTCGGCATCCCAGCAGGCGACGTCACCCCCGCCGTCGGGGACACCCGCGCCCTTCCGCACCACCTCACCGCGGGATCCTGGGGCACCGCGGGAGCGCTGCCCGCGATTGCGCTCGCTCTCGCGGAGCTGCGCACCGCCCTGAAGGTCCCCGAGCAGGGGCCGGTCGACGTGGCCGCGGCGGTGGCCGCGACCGGACGCGACTCCGTCGAGGTCGAGGCCGTCTACACCGCGCCCGGCCAGCCGCCCCAGGTCCTCGACCGGCTGCGGGCCGGTCTGCCGGCCCCGGGAGGGCCCGAGCACCCCGGCTTCGTCACGTTCAGCTGGGTGGCGCACTTCGTCGAGGTCCGCATCGAGCCGACCATCCACCGGATCCGGGTACCCCGGGTGGTCAGCGTCGCCGACTGCGGCCGTGTCGCCAGCCCCACCACCGCCGGGAGCCAGCTTCGCGGCGGAGTGGTCTGGGGCATCAGTGCCGCACTGCGGGAGAGCAGCGAGGTCGATCCGCGCTTCGGCGGCTTCCTGAACGCCTCGCTCGAGGAGTACCCGATCGCCGTCAACGCCGACATCGGCGAGATCGACGTGGACTTCATCGACACCCCCGACCCGATGCTCAACAGCCTCGGGGTCAAGGGTCTCGGCGAGGTGTCCATGGTCGGTGTCGCCGGTGCCGTCGCCAACGCGGTCCACCACGCGACGGGACGCCGGTTCCGTCGCCTGCCCATCCACCTGGAGGACGTGCTCTGACGTCCCGGCCCTCGGCGTTCTGTGCCCGTCTGACCAGCTCTGTCACCTTCGTCCCGACCAAGATCGGTTCCACCGTGCGACCGTGACGCCCCCGGGGTGAAATGCGCCGATCAACTGATCGGGGGGCACGCATGACGGGATCCGGGACTGCCGCGAGCAGCACTGGCGGGGGCGGCGACAGCAGGACGGCGGTGGAGGCACGCCCGAGCTTCCACCACGAGGAGGAGGGCTACCAGAAGGGCCTCAAACCCCGGCAGCTGCAGATGATCGCGATCGGCGGCGCCATCGGCACCGGCCTGTTCCTCGGCGCGGGTGAGCGGCTGCGCGAGGCGGGCCCGGTGCTGGCCATCGTCTACGCCGTCTGCGGTCTGTTTGCGTTCCTCATCCTGCGCGCGCTCGGCGAGCTGGTGCTCCACCGCCCGTCGTCGGGCTCGTTCGTGTCCTACGCGCGGGAGTTCTTCGGCGAGAAGGCCGCGTTCGCCGCGGGCTGGATGTACTTCCTGAACTGGGCGATGACCTCGATCGTGGACGTCACGGCGATCGCGCTGTACGTGCACTACTGGGGGATGTTCAGCGCGGTGCCGCAGTGGCTGATCGCGCTCGTCGCACTGGTCGTGGTGCTGGGCGTCAACCTCGTGTCCGTGAAGGTGTTCGGCGAGCTGGAGTTCTGGTTCGCGCTGGTCAAGGTGGTCGCGCTGATCGCGTTCGTGGTGGTCGGCACCGTCTTCCTGGTGGGCCGGTTCCCGATCCAGGGCGCGGCCACCGGCATCGGGGTGATCAGCGACCACGGCGGGCTGATCCCCAACGGGCTGCTGCCCGCGATCGTGATCACCCAGGGTGTGGTGTTCGCCTACGCCGCGATGGAGCTCGTCGGCACGGCGGCGGGGGAGACCGCGGACCCGGAGAAGGTCATGCCGCGGGCGATCAACTCGGTGGTCCTGCGTATCGCGGTGTTCTACGTCGGTTCGGTGCTGCTGCTGTCGCTGCTGCTGCCCTTCACCTCCTACGCGGCAGGCACCAGCCCGTTCGTCACGTTCTTCGCGGCCATCGGGGTGCCGGGTGCGGGCACGCTGATGAACCTGGTGGTGCTCACGGCCGCCCTCTCCAGCCTCAACGCGGGCCTGTACTCCACCGGCCGGATCCTGCGGTCGATGGCGATGAACGGCTCCGCGCCCCGGTTCACCGCGCGGATGTCCGCCGGCGGTGTGCCCTTCGGCGGCATCGCGCTCACCGCCGTGATCACGCTGCTCGGCGTCGGGCTGAACGCGGTGGTGCCCGAGCAGGCGTTCGAGATCGTGCTGAACGTCGCGGCGCTGGGCATCCTCTCGAGCTGGGGGATGATCGTGGCGTGCCAGCTCCGGCTCGTGGCGTGGTCGAAGGCGGGGGTCGTGCGGCGGCCATCGTTCCGGCTGCCCGGGTCGCCCTGGACCGGCTACGTCACCCTGGTGTTCCTCGTGGGCGTGCTGGTGCTGATGGCGCTCGACTACCCGGTGGGGACGTTCACGGTCGGCTCGCTCGTGGTCATCGTCCCGGCGCTGGTGGGCGGCTGGTTCGCCGTGCGGACGCGAGTGGAGTCCGCTGCCGCCGAACGGATGGGCCACACCGGGGAGTTCCCCGTGAAGGCCAACCGGCCGCCCGCGCAGTAGTCGGCGGCCCGGTGCTCGTAGGCTGCCCACATGGCCCGCGTGCGTCCCGGGGAGGCGGCTAACCCCGCTCCTCCCACCGTGCAGCGCATCCGGATGCGCTTCGCCAAACGGGGCAGGCTGCGCTTCCTCTCCCACCGTGACGTGGCGCGCAGCTTCGAGCGGGCCGTGCGGCGGGCCGGGGTGCCGGTGGCGCACTCCCATGGCTTCAGCCCGCATCCGCGGCTGTCCTGGATCGGCGCGGCACCCACCGGCTCGGCGAGCGAGGCGGAGTACCTGGAGATCGGGCTGACCAGTCCGGTCGACCCGGCCGCGCTGGTGGCCGCACTCGACGCGGCCCTGCCCGACGGGCTCGACGTGCTCGCCGCGGCGGTGGCCGACGGGCCGTCGCTGGCCGACCGGATCGACGCCAGCCACTGGCTGCTCGAACTACCCGGCGTCGGGCCCGACGCCCTGCGGGAGGCGCTCGCGGCGCTGCTGGCGGAGTCCTCCGTGGTCGTGGAACGCGTCACACCGTCCGGGCGACGGCAGATCGACGTCAGGGCGGCTCTGGTGCGGGCCGAGGTGATCGACGACACCGTCGCAACCCCGCCGTCGGGTGGGTCACCGGCGACTCCCACCGATCAGACGCCAAACTGTGCGATAATGACGGCGGTCGTACGGCAGACGACACCCGCCGTTCGACCCGATGACGTGTTGGGTGCACTCGACGTTGTCGCAGGCCTCAGGCCGCCGGTGCCCGCGAAGGCGACCCGGATGGCGCAGGGACTGCTCGACCATCGAGGCGACTTGGCCGACCCACTCGGTTCCGACCGGGTCACAACCCGCGCCTGAACCGGCGGGTCGGCTCCGGCGCTACTGCCGGTCACGACACGTCGTCGAGAACAGTCGCCCTCCGGGGCGGAGCGAGACCAGAGGATTGCTCGGTGCGCACCGCGCGGCGAGAACAGAACTGCACGTGTCCCCGCGCGGCGGCCTCCCCGGAGGCGCCCGGGGGCGGAGGAGCTGAATGTCGAATATCGATTCGCCCGCCGGTAGCACCGGCGGGCCGGTCACCGTACCCGGCCTGGACGAACTGCCCGAGCGGATGCGGGTGCACGCACTGGCGAAGCTGCTCGGACGCACCAGCCGTGAGGTCATGGCCGCACTGACCGACCTGGGCGTCGAGGTGCGCAGCGCGCAGTCCAGCATCGACCGCAAGTCGGCCGAGCAGGTCGTCACCGCACTGGTGCCCGGCTCCGCCGAGCCGGCGGCGGGCTCCGCCGAGCCCCTCGTGGAGGAGCCGCCCGCGGCCGCCGAGCCCGCTGGCGCAGAGGTCGCCGCGCCGCTCACGCCGCTGTTCGCGCCCCCCACACCGCTGTTCCAGCCGCCCACGCGCCCCGCGCGCACCCGCCGCCGGTCGGCCGAGGCCGCACCCGCGCCCGTCGACGTCGAGCCGGACGCTCCTGCCGGCCCGGACACCGACGCCGGCACAGCGCCGGACGCCGACACCGACACCACGGACGAGCAGGCCTCCCCGCCCGCGGCCGACGGCGACGAGTCCGACGACGACGGGGCCCGCAGGCGCAGGCGCCGTGGCCGCCGTGGCCGGGGCCGCGGGCGTGGCAGCGACGGCTTCGACGACGAGAGCGGCGACGACTCCGACGACTCCGACGAGCCGGCCCGCGCCGACGCCGCCGGGGCCGAGGCCGACGAGGCCGCTGCCTCCGACGAGCCGAGCGCCGAGCAGGACGACGACAGCGACCGCGAGAGCGACGACGAGGCAGGCGGCTCGCGCCGTCGCCGCCGTCGGCGTCGCCGCCGTGGGGCGGGCGACGACAGCGCCGACACGCCCGACGAGCCCGACGCACCCAACACCGTCGTCCGGGTGCGGCAGCCGCGCGAGCAGCGCACCGACGACAGCGACGGCGACGGCGTGCAGAGCGTGCGCGGCTCCACCCGTCTCGAGGCCAAGCGCCAGCGCCGCCGCGACGGCCGCGACGCGGGGCGCCGCCGCGTCCCGATCCTGTCCGAGGCCGAGTTCCTGGCCCGCCGCGAGTCCGTCGACCGGGCCATGGTGGTGCGGGAGCACAGCAACCGCGTCGAGATCGCGGTGCTCGAGGACGACATCCTCGTCGAGCACTTCGTCACCGACCAGGGCGGCACGGGGCCGTCCATGGTCGGCAACATCTACCTCGGGCGTGTCCAGAACGTGCTGCCGAGCATGGAGGCCGCGTTCGTCGACATCGGTCGCGGTCGCAACGCCGTGCTGTACGCAGGCGAGGTCGACTGGGACGCCGCCGGTCTCGGTGGCAAGGCCCGCCGCATCGAGCAGGCGCTCTCCAGTGGCGACAGCGTGCTGGTGCAGGTCACCAAGGACCCGATCGGCCACAAGGGTGCCCGGCTCACCACGCAGATCAGCCTGGCCGGCCGCTTCCTGGTCTACGTGCCGTCCGGCGGTGCCGCCGGCATCAGCCGCAAGCTGCCCGACGTCGAGCGCAAGCGGCTCAAGGACATGCTCAAGGAGATCGTCCCCAGCGAGGCGGGGGTGATCATCCGCACGGCGTCGGAGGGCGTCAGCCACGAGGCGCTGGAGCGCGACGTCCGCCGCCTGCAGGCGCAGTGGGAGGTCGTGAAGACCAGGGCCGAGCAGACCGGCCCCAACAAGCCCAAGGCGCCGGTGCTGCTCTACGAGGAGCCCGACCTGCTCCTCAAGGTCGTGCGCGACCAGTTCAACGAGGACTTCTCCCGGCTCATCGTCGAGGGCGACGACGCGTGGGACACGCTCCAGAACTACGTCGGGCACGTCGCCCCCGAGCTGGCCGACCGCCTGCACCGCCACGTCGGCCCGTCCGACGTCTTCGAGGAGTACCGCATCGACGAGCAGCTGCTCAAGGCGCTCGACCGCAAGGTCTGGCTGCCGTCGGGCGGCACGCTGGTGATCGACCGCACCGAGGCGATGACGGTCATCGACGTCAACACCGGCAAGTTCACCGGCTCCGGCGGCAACCTCGAGGAGACCGTCACCCGCAACAACCTGGAGGCGGCCGAGGAGGTCGTCCGCCAGCTGCGGCTGCGTGACATCGGCGGCATCATCGTCATCGACTTCATCGACATGGTGCTCGAGGCCAACCGCGACCTGGTGCTGCGGCGGCTCACCGAGTGCCTGGCCCGGGACCGCACCCGCCACCAGGTGGCCGAGGTCACCTCACTCGGCCTCGTGCAGATGACCCGCAAGCGGGTCGGCGGCGGGCTGCTGGAGCACTTCTCCACGCCGTGTGAGCACTGCCGCGGCCGCGGTGTGCTCATCAGCACCGAGCCGCTCACCGAGAAGGCCGACCCGGGCCGGACCGAGCGCGGCGACCGCTCCGACCGCGGGGCCGACCGGGACCGCGACGTCTCCGGCCGCCGGTCGCGGGGCCGCAACCGGCGCGGTGACGGCGACGAGCGTGGTGGCCAGCAGAACGGCGCCCACCAGGGCGGTGGCCAGCACAACGGCGTCACCGTCGACGCGGTGTCCGCGCCCGACGCGTCCGACGCCGCGATCGACGTCGGCGCTCCGACGCCGGTGGCAGAGGCCCCGGCGGCGGTGGCCGAGCCGGCACCGGCCGAGCCCTCGGTCGCGGTGGAGGCACCCGTCGTGGCCGACGTGCCGGTCGCCGAGGCGGCCGACGCACCCGTGGTCGACGCGCCCGCCGTCGAGGACCCGCAGGTCGTCGAGGCACCCGCACCCACCGGTCGCCGCTCCGGCAGCCGCCGGGTCGTGCGCCGGGGCGTGGTCGAGACCTCGCCCCAGGCCGGTCCCGTCGACGTGGCTGCCGACGCGGTCGAGGAGGTCGTCGTCGAGCGGTCGCTCGCGGAGCAGGCCACGCGGCCCGCTCCTGCCGCGTCGGAGGAGGCGGCCGACTCCGCCTCCGCGACGGTGGCCGACCCGGCCACCGAGGCGAACGGGCAGCCCCGGCCTCGCCAGCGGCGCGGCCGCGTCACCCGCACGGCCGGCGCGCCGGCTGCGGCCTCGGGGGACGCACCGGTGGCGGCCGTCGTCACGGTGCCGGCCACACCGGCAGCGGCGAGCGAGCCCGCCACACCCGTCGCGGTGCCGCCGCAGCCCGAGCCCACCGGGGTCACACGGCCCCGGCGCACCCGCCGGGCGGCCTCCCGTCCGGCCGGGCCCCCGGCCACCGGCGACGGCGGGGGAGACCCGGTTTGACCCTCGCCGAAACCCTTCCGTACCCTGGGACACCTGCGCCGCGCTCTGTTCATCGGTTGCCGCGGCCCGCGCAGAGCTACAGAAGAGGACAGAGTTCTGTGCTTCGTCCCCCGAGCTAGGAGCAGTGCGTCGATGTACGCGATCGTCAAGACCGGCGGTAAGCAGTACAAGGTGGCCGTCGACGACGTGCTCACCGTTGAGAAGATCAAGGGTGAGCCCGGCGCGGAGGTCACCCTTCCGGCCCTGCTCCTGGTGGACGGCGACGACGTCACCACCGACGCCGAGGCGCTCGCTGCTGCGTCGGTCACCGCCACGGTCGTCGAGCACACCAAGGGCCCGAAGATCCGCATCCACAAGTTCAAGAACAAGACCGGGTACCACAAGCGCCAGGGGCACCGTCAGCCCCTGACGAAGGTCCAGGTCACCGGCATCGCGAAGTAGGGAGACGCAGCCATGGCACACAAGAAGGGTGCGTCCAGCTCGCGCAACGGGCGCGACTCCAACGCACAGCGCCTCGGCGTGAAGCGCTTCGGCGGCCAGGTCGTGGGTGCGGGCGAGATCATCGTCCGCCAGCGCGGCACCAAGTTCCACCCGGGCACCGGCGTCGGCCGCGGCGGCGACGACACGCTGTTCGCGCTCGTCGACGGAGCCGTCGAGTTCGGCTACACCCGCGGCCGCAAGGTCGTGAACATCGTTCCGGCCTCGGTCTGAGGCCGGCACCACCCCAGTTCTGCACAACGGCGGGCCGCCCTCGGGGTGGCCCGCCGTTGTCGTGTATGAGGAGAAGTCGATGTCGAAGTTCGTGGACCGGGTGGTGCTGCACGCCACCGCGGGGGCGGGCGGCAACGGCTGCGCCTCCGTGCACCGCGAGAAGTTCAAGCCGCTCGGTGGCCCCGACGGCGGCAACGGCGGTCGGGGCGGCTCGATCGTGCTCGTCGTCGACCCCGGCGTGCACACCCTGCTCGACTTCCACCACCGGCCGCACGCCATGGCCCGCAACGGGAAGCAGGGCCAAGGCGGGTTCCGGGCCGGCGCCAACGCCGAGGACCTGGAGCTGCGGGTCCCCGACGGCACGGTGGTCTTCGACGGCAACGGCGAGATCATCGCCGACCTCGTGGGGGCCGACACCCGCTTCGTCGCCGCGGAGGGTGGCCGGGGCGGGCTGGGCAACGCCGCGCTCGCCTCCGCCGCCCGCAAGGCACCGGGATTCGCGCTGCTCGGTGAGCCGGGGGAGAGCCGCGACCTCGTGCTCGAGCTGCGTTCGATGGCCGACGTCGGCCTCGTCGGGTTCCCCTCGGCGGGCAAGTCGTCACTGGTCGCCGCGCTCTCCGCGGCGCGCCCGAAGATCGCCGACTACCCGTTCACCACGCTCGTGCCGCAGCTCGGGGTGGTCACCGCGGGCGAGGAGATCTTCACCGTGGCCGACGTGCCCGGGCTCATCCCCGGGGCGTCCGAGGGCCGCGGCCTGGGGCTCGACTTCCTGCGCCACATCGAACGCTGCTCGGTGCTCGTGCACGTCGTCGACTGCGCCACGTTCGAGCCCGGCCGCGACCCCGTCGCCGACGTCCAGGCGCTGGAGGACGAGCTCGCCCGCTACACCCCGGCCCTCGGCGGGGAGCTGGCCGACCGGCCGCGCCTGATCGCGCTGAACAAGATCGACGTCCCCGACGCCCAGGACATGTCCGAGCTCGTCGCCGCCGAGCTCACCGAGCGCTTCGGCTGGCCGGTCTACGCCATCTCGGCCGTGAGCCGGGCGGGGCTGCGTGAGCTGACGTTCGCCATGGCGGAGCAGGTGCGCGCCTACCGCGCGGCGCAGCCGATCCTCGAACCCACCCGCATCGTGCTGCGGCCCCAGGCCGTCGACGACGCCGGGTTCACGGTGGAGGCCGACCGCGAGCTCCCCGGCGGGTTCGTCGTGCGCGGGGCCCGCCCCGAGCGCTGGATCCGGCAGACGTCGTTCGACAACGACGAGGCCGTCGGGTACCTGGCCGACCGGCTCGCCCGGCTCGGCGTGGAGGACGCGCTGGCCAAGGCAGGCGCGAAGCCGGGCTGCCCGGTGACGATCGGCGACGTCACGTTCGACTGGGAGCCGAGCACCCCCGCGGGTGTCGCCGTGCTGATGTCCGGGCGTGGCACCGACCGGCGCCTGGAGCGGGACGACCGCATCAGCGCGGCCGAACGCAAGGCCGCCCGCATCGAACGGCGCAAGCCGCGCACCGACGCCGAGCTGCTGGAGGCGGAGGAGGCGGCCGAGCCGGCGGCCCCGCCGGTCTGGGACGACGCGGTGTGGGACGAGTCCGTGAGCTCCGGGGAACGGCCCCGGACCGGGCCGTGACCGCCCGGGGACAGCTCGCCGCGGCGCGCCGGATCGTCGTCAAGGTCGGGTCGTCCTCGCTCACCAGCCTCGACGGCGGGCTCGACCCGCTGCGGCTCGACGCGTTGGTCGACGCCCTCGCGGCCCGGCGCGCGGCGGGCAGCCAGGTGGTGCTGGTGTCCTCGGGGGCGATCGCGGCCGGGCTGGCCCCGCTCGGGCTGTCCCGCCGCCCCCGCGACCTCGCCACCCAGCAGGCCGCGGCGGCCGTGGGGCAGCTGCTGCTCGCACAGGCCTATGCGGCCTCGTTCGCGCGGCACGAGCAGGCGATCGGGCAGGTGCTGCTCACCGCCGACGACATGATCCGCCGCGCCAACTACCGCAACGCCCAGCGCACGCTCGAACGCCTGCTCGGCCTCGGTGTGCTCCCGGTGGTGAACGAGAACGACACCGTCGCCACCGACGAGATCCGGGTCGGTGACAACGACCGGCTGGCCGCACTCGTGGCCCACCTCATCGGCGCCGACGGCCTCGTGCTGCTGTCGGACGTCGACGGGCTCTACGACGGCGACCCGCGCCTGCCCGGCTCGCGTCTGATCGGCGAGGTGGAGGCGCCGTCCGACCTGGAGACCGTGCGGATCGCCCGGCCCGGCGAGGGCAGCCTCGGCCGTGGCGGCATGGCCACCAAGATCACGGCGGCCGCGATGGCCGCCGCCGCGGGCATCCCGGTGCTGCTCGCGGCGTCGGAGGACGTCACCTCCGCACTCGACGCCTCGGAGGTGGGCCCCAAGGTGGGCACCGCCTTCCAGCCCTCCGGACGCCGGATGTCGGCCCGCCGGTTCTGGCTGCGGCACGCCGCGGACGTGCGCGGTTCGCTCGACCTCGACGCGGGCGCCGTGGCCGCGGTGATCGGCCGCAGGCGCTCCCTGCTCGCCGCCGGCATCCACGGCATCTCCGGTGACTTCGTGGCGGGCGACGTGGTCGACCTCGTGGGGCCGCACGGCGTCGTCGTCGCGCGCGGGGTGGTCGGCTTCGACGCCACCGAGCTGCCGTCGCTGATCGGCCGCCGCTCCCGCGACCTCGCCCCCGAACAGCGCCGCGAGGTCGTGCACGCCGACGACCTGGTCCCCCTGACC